>DASSNZ010000351.1:0-7629 GCA_035701135.1 Verrucomicrobiia bacterium | reverse complement strand
GCGGACGCATCTGGATGGAAAGCGACGAAGGCGCGGGCGCGATCTTTCATTTCACGATTCAAGTCTGGTCCGCGGCGGCGGCGACTCCGGCGTGGCAATCGCAACAACCGCAACTCGCCGGAAAACGGCTTCTGGTCATCGAAGACAACGCCACCAATCGCAAGCTCATCACGCATCGCGCCGCGCAATGGGGAATGGGAGTCGAATGCGCGGCCGACAGCACGGATGCTTTGAAACGGTTGCGAGAAGGAGCGGATTACGACGCGGCGATTGTGGATTTGCAGTTGCCGGACAAGGACGGATTGACGCTCGCCGCGGAAATGCGCGCGTTGCCATCGGGAAATTCACTTCCGATTTTATTGCTCTCGTCCGTTCGTTTGCGAAGCGATGACGAGCGTCCGGCGCGCGTTGGAATTTCCATTTTCGTTCATAAACCGATTCGCCCGGCGCAATTGTTCGACGCGGTTTGCCGCGCGCTCAATGTTCAGCTTCAGCGTGAGAAAAAAGCGCCGTCCATTCCGAGTCTCGATCCGGGTTTGTCGCAGCGGTTTCCGCTCCGCGTTCTGCTCGCCGACGATAATCCGATCAATCAAAGAGTCGGCGTGAGTATTTTGCGAAAACTCGGCTACCGCGCCGACGTTGCGAATAATGGATTGGAAGTATTGCACGCGCTGGAACGAAAAGCGTACGACATTATTTTTCTGGATGTTCAAATGCCGGACATGGACGGACTGGAAACCACGCGCCAGATTTGCGAGCGCTGGCCGCGCGAGAAACGCCCGTGCATTGTCGCTATGACCGGCAACGCGCTGCTCGGCGACCGCGAAAAATGCATCGCGGCGGGAATGGACGATTACATCACCAAACCCGTCCGCATTCCGGAGTTGCAGGAAATTATCGAGCGCTGGGGACCCTCGCGGAAACGGAAATTCGAGACTTCGTTTCTGCTGCGTTCGCCTGTGCCGTCGCGCGAATTGCTGATTGACGATTCCATTTTGTCCGAGTTGAGCGAAATGCCCTCGGAAAACGGCGTCAGCATCGTGCGCGAACTGGTGGATCTTTTCCTTGAAAGCGCGCCGGAACGAATGACGCAAATCGCCAGTTCGCTCAACGACCCGGCGCAACTGGCGTTCCACGCGCACGCGCTCAAAAGCATGGCCCTGAATCTCGGAGCGAAACGGCTTGTGGAAATTTCGCAGCGGCTGGAAGCGATGGGACGTTCCGGCGATATGGCCGATGCCGCCGCGCTTTCGCGTGAATTGGAAACCGCGTTCAGCCAGACCAAAGTGCATTTGCTCCCGCTGCGAGGGGAAGGGTTGGAAGCTGGAAGTTAGAATTTGAAAGTTGGAGACGAAAGATTACGAAAGCCCGCTTTCCATCTTCAATCCTCTGTTTTCGATTCTCAAATTCCAGGATTCCAGCTCCCAACTCCCAATTTTTGCGCGTGCAATTTTTTTGAAACACTTTTAATTCTTAGCCATGACCATTTGGATTTTAGCTGTTGTGCTTTTGGCGTCGGTTGCAGCGCTCGGTTTTCGGCAGGGCGCGATTCGCGTCGCGTTTTCATTTTTGGGCATTGTCATTGGCGCGCTGCTGGCCGCGCCGCTGGGTCATTTGCTGAAACCGGTTCTTCCGGCAATCGGAATTAAAAGCCCGCTGCTCACTTGGATTGTTCCGCCGATTTTTGTTTTCATTGTGCTCCTTGCCCTGTTCAAGTTCGGCGGGCTGATCACGCACAAAAAAATCGAGGTCTATTACAAATACAAAGCCGGCGATCTGCGGCTTGCGCTTTGGGAGCGATTGAATCACCGGATCGGGCTATGCCTCGGCGTATTCAACGGCGTCGCATATCTGGTTTTGATTTCCCTGGCGATTTACATGATCAGCTATTGGACTTATCAGACTTCCACCAACAACGATCCGCGCACGATTCGGATCGTGAATCGCATGGGCAAAGATCTGGAAACCACCGGCATGTCCAAAGTGGCGGTTTCCGTGGACGGCACATCGAAGAATTTTTACGAAATGGCGGACATCGCGGGAATGATCTATCAAACGCCGCTGCTGGAAGCGCGCCTGTCGCGTTATCCCGCATTTCTCGCTTTGGGCGAACGCCCGGAATTTCAGGAGCTTGCGTCCGACACCACGTTCACCGATCTGCGCCTGCAACGAGCGCCGCTTCAAGCCGTGCTCGACAACCCGACCGTGCAGAAGATTCTGGACAATCCCGAATCGCTCAAAGCCATTCACGACGCGCTCATTCCGAATCTCCAGGACCTCAGCGCGTTTCTGGCAACCGGCCAGTCGCCGAAATACAGTTCCGAACCCATTCTCGGGCGCTGGAGTTTCGACGTGAACGGCGCGATCGCTTTGGTTCGCAAAGACAAGCCTAACATTTTGCCGAAGCAGATGGCCGCGGTAAAACAATGGCTGGCGACTGGCTTTGCGAAAACGGAATTCGTCGCGGCGCCCGAACCGGAGCGCCAGGTATTTTTAAAAAACATTCCGCATCCGAAAATCACGCCCGGAGCGCCGCCCACGTTCGACATGGAAACCGGCAAAGGCGAATGGAACGGCGCGGACGGAAAATATCAGGTCACTCTGACGGAAAATGGAAAACAGCAGCAAATGACGGCTGTGATTGAGGGAAGCCGTCTGACGTTGACCGGCGGCGAAGGCAGCGGTTACGCCTTTGTGCGCGAAGATTAAAAACCGGGTCGAGGAATTTTTCCCGAATTACGCCCGCCTTTTTCAGAAACTGAAATTGTTACTGACCGTCGCCCAGAAGATCTACCGTCGCGGAGGCGGGTTGGACGTTCAGGTGATAATCAAACAGCGAATCCAGGGATGGCGTCGAGGAATTGGTGACCAGAAAAGATTGCGCGGCGTCCGGGCGATTTAAAGCCATCGCGGGAGCGCTTTGTGGAAACGGAGCGGCGGCCTGGGCGCTCACGCCGTTTAAAATGGCAGGGGAATTCACGCCGGTTTCCTCGGAATTTAAAATGCCGGTGATCAGCAACGCGCAAACCGCCGCGCCAAACGCGCCGGCAAAAATGGGTTTCGATTCCACGGCGGCCCACAGCCGTTGCAGCCACGAGCCTTCGCCGGAATGATTGCCTCGCTCGCCCGCGCGAATGCGGGAGATGACTTCTCGCGAAAACTTGTCGAAATAACCGGGCGGCGGTTCCTCGTGGCGTTTCAGCGCAAGCAACCGTCGCAACTGCTCAAATTCCTCTTCGCGGCGCATAACTTATTTTAAATAATCCGACAGGTAACCTTGCAATTGCTGCCGGGCGTAAAACAACCTCGACCGCACCGTTCCGGTATTGCATTCCATGATTTTCGCGATTTCCTCGTGCGACAAACCCTGAATGTCATGCAATGTCACCGTCAATCTATGGGGTTCAGACAATCGCTGCATGGCTTCGTTCAATTTTTCCTGAAGCTCGGTGAGATTGACCTCGCGACGCGGGGTTTTATCGGAAATCAATGCGACCAGATCGGGATCGTGTTCCACGTTGAAATCCAGATCGTTCAGGCTCATCTGCGAGCGGTTTTTCCGTTGCTTGAGAAAGTTGATCGTTTTGTTGACGGCGATTCGATAAACCCAGGTGTAAAAACTCGAACCTCCTTTGAAGGATTTCAAGGCCTGGAACGCTTTGATAAAAGCTTCCTGCGCGAGATCATTCGCGTCCTCGTGGTTCGAGGTCATGTGATAAATCGTCGCGTAAACGCGTTGTTGGTAGCGGCGAACCAGTTCATCGTAAGCCGCCAGATCGCCGCGGCGCGCGCGCGCGACCAGTTCGCTTTCCGTGGGTTCCGGCGCGGCCGGAGTTTCAGCGGAAGCGGGCGTCTTTTGACGCGACGCGGAATCTTTTTGCGCCTTTCCGGTTGCCGGGTCGGTCATAATCATCATAGGCACACTAAACGGCTGGCAGAGTCTCCATCTGCCGCGCCAGATATTCGGTTAAACCCGACAGGCAGGCGCGTCCGTGCGATGCAGGCAGCGCGCCCAAAGCGTGCCGGGCTCTTTGCAAATGTTGTTCAATGTTTTCCAGCGACGGCGTCAGCGTTTCGTACTTGGAAAGCAGCGCGCTGATCTGCCGGAACGCGGCGGGTTGCCAGTTCTGAATTATTTCCCCGACGAGCAGCCGGTCGGCGGCGCTCGCGCGTTCCCAAAGCAATAAAATCGGCAGCGTCAATTTGCCTTTCGCCAGATCGGTCCCGAGCGATTTTCCAGCCATCGCTTCGGTCCCGAACAAATCCACGCAATCGTCATAAATCTGATACGCCGTGCCGAAAGCCATTCCAAACTGGCGCAAGGCGTTTCGCTGCGACGCCGTCGCGCCGCTCAAGTAAGCCGCGAGATCGCACGAAAGCGCGAACAACTCGGCGGTTTTCATTTCAAGCACGCGAAAATATTCATTTCTCGAAAACCGGAAATCGCGGCGATGCTGCGTTTGCAGAATTTCTCCCGAACAAACCGTATTCGTCGCCATCGCAACCGCGCGACAGATTTCCGGCGTTGGAAAACCTGCCGCAAGTTTCAACGCCTGGGCAAAAAGACAATCGCCAAACAACACCGCGATTTCATTTCCCCAGTTCGCCGCCAAAGTCGGACGACCGCGCCGGATTTCGCCCTCGTCCATTACGTCGTCGTGAACGAGCGTCGCCAGATGCACCATTTCGATGATGACCGCAACGGTGACGTGCGAATCGGTGGTTTCGCCGAGCGCGTTTGCGGAAAGAGCAACGAGCGCGGGGCGCAAATTTTTTCCGTGGCCGCCGAGCGAATATTCCGCGTAAGGCAGAATGGCGCGATCGAACTCGTCCACCTGTTTGACAAGGCGCGCGTGAACCGCCTGAAGAAACGGCTCGACGGGTTCCACAATCTGCTTCCAGGAAACGGGCGCTTCTGAATTGATCTGATCGGTCGCGGGAGCCGTCCCTACTTTGGATTCAGCGGCTAACATTCGCCAGCAATCTAAAGTTGCCCCATGTTCAAGTCAAACGTGATAAATTTTCGAAAACGGCGCAAATCATCAAATCCGATTCGTGACGCAGATGTCCGATGTTTCGATTTTCCCGCAGGTCGGTTGCCGACCATTGGCGGTTTCGGCAAGTTGCAGTTGAAATTCATCGCTTCGAAAATCGTTCGCGGATCATTTCAGAATTGCGGCCTCCCTTGGAGTGGCGTAATTGTTTTTTGGAGAAACCACCCGCGCCGTTGACTGTTTTTGATGATGACTGAAAATTGCCGTTCCGATTCCAACGAAGTTCCCGCATGGAGCCGATTCCGCATGAGGCCGACATTCATTATTGTGGGCGCGCAAAAAGCGGGAACAACCTCGCTTTATCATCTGCTCTACCGGCATCCGCGAATCAAGCCGGCGAAAAAAAAGGAACTGCATTATTTCGACAACAATTATTTTCGCGATCAAAGCTGGTATGAATCCATGTTTCCGCTCGCCCGGCTTTTTTTCGGCGCGCCATCGAAAGTCGCAAAACCGATTACGGGAGAAGCCAGTCCTTATTATTTATTTCATCCCAGCGCAGTTTCGAGGATGGCCAGAACTTTGCCGGACGCGAAACTGATCGTTCTCCTGCGAAATCCCGTCGAAAGAGCTTATTCCCATTATCAACATCAGGTCAGGAGCCGGACCGAAAATTTGTCATTTGAAGACGCGCTCGCAAGCGAAAAGGAGAGAATTCAGGGTGAGGCGGAGAAACTCCTCAAAGATGACCGTTTTCGGAGCGCCAAGCATCGAAGATATTCTTATCTCTCGCGCGGAATCTACGCCGATTAACTGGATATGGTGTTTCGTTTTTATGCCAGAAAGCAGGTTTTAATTTTGAAAAGCGACGAATATTTCACCGGCCCGGCGGAGGTTCTCCGGCAAACCTGCTCGTTTCTTGGAATTCCCGAGTGGCAACCCGAAACTTTTCCTCGCCTGAACGAAGGAAATTACGCCGGAATGAAAGCCGAAACGAAACGCTTTCTCGAGGATTATTTTGCGGATCACAATCAGAGACTTTACCAGCTCATCGGAAGGAATTTTGGCTGGTAACGAGCCTAGTAGTCCAGCGAACCGGAAACGTCGGATAGCCGACACAGTGTTTCAGTTTTAAGTTGCTTATTTTCAGCTACTTATGAACATTTATAAAAATCAATCCTTTTCACCGTCGGAAACACTTACAAGATGCAAGTTTCTCGAAATAAATAAAATCAGCATAAGTGGTTGCAAATTAGCGCCTTAAAGCAATATTGTTTTCATGGCATATGCGTTGCTCATAAAACACCAGAATGAAAAAGGCACTTTTAACAATTGGTTGTGGAATTGCATTAGCCACATCGAGCGCTTACGCGGTGCCAGCGCTCCAACTGGATATCCTTGGCGGAACATACGACAGCGGTTCCGGAACGATTATTGCGTCCGGAAATCCGCTGACTCTGGTCGCGCTTTACGACTCGAGTCAGCCGCTCGCGACGAGTTCATTTTTTATTTCCGCGGCGATCGTTCCCAAAACATCCGACATCAATTCGTTCGGTTCTTTTACCATTAACGGAATGACCTACAGCGGCGCGGAGGGAAACGTGCAATTTGGAACCCCTCCTGTGTCGGCGGTCAACCCGAATTTACTGCCTGATCACGGAATTTTCCCGACGGTCTATGCGCAAATTGCGTTTTCTTTTGACCCTTCAAAGACGGCCCTCTCCTATGACAGTTCCGTCAATCCTGACGGTTTAACGCCCGACGCAACCGGAACATTGCAATACGTCGAATTTACAGTTGATGTTTCCGGGCTGGTCGCCGGCGATGTGTTGCATTTCGATCTCTATGACGATCTCGTCAACAACCATCCGCTAAGATCTACTCCGTCCGATTACGCGCCATTCTCCAATGACGCGGCTTCCGGGCGGTCTGTTCCGGATGGTGGAATGACCTTGGGATTCCTTGGCCTCGCTTGCCTGGCGATTATCGGAATTCAACGCCGAATCGCCTCGCGAGTCCCAGTGCCCGTTCGAAAAAAGGATTGAACGATTCAAGCGGGGGTTGCCTCGCTTGAAATCGCTGATCCGCTCTGTTTTTTTGTTTTCTTTCAGGGTGGAATTGCTGGCCGGATAAAATCCATTTCGCGTCCCAAAATTCCCGGAATTTTTTGAATTGGATTTCCGATTCGTTCCTCCCCGGAAAATCCCTCAACTGCCAAACGGTTGCACTGCGGATTTGCCAACCATTTCCATCAGCATTTTCGCATTGTTCGGCGCGCGGACATTCGCGTCGTTATTGAAATACGCGTAAACACTTTTGCCGGATTTCGCCTGCTTGCGAATGTGGCCCGCCCACGGTTTTAACTCTTCCCTGGTATAATTGTGTGCGCCGCCGTTTTCCAATCCATGAAAACGGATGTAAATGAAATCCGCAGTCACCGCGAGATTCATCGGCATCGCGAGCGAACTGACCGAAACGAACGCGGCGTGATGCTTCCGGAGAATTTCAAAAATTTCCTCGTCCAGCCATGACGGATGCCGGAATTCAATCGCGTGACAATAACTTTTCGGCAGATGTTTCAGAAATTGTTCGAGCCGATTCCGGCTTTTTTTCAGAAACGGAGGCAATTGCCAGA
>DASSNZ010000350.1:0-10797 GCA_035701135.1 Verrucomicrobiia bacterium | reverse complement strand
GTCCGACATTTCAAATCCGGTGACGATCAACGCGAAAAATAAAGTGATGAACGAAGGCGATCTCAAGTTGACGCTGAAGCTCGCGCCCGGCTCGGGATTGTTTCACGGAATGGTGAAAAATCCCGGCGACCACGGCAAAATCAAATTCGGCGGCGCGATTCTGCAAAGCCAAAATCTGGGTTCGGGTTATTTTCTGAAAGCCGGCCAAAGCGGCGATGTCCGTTTGCAGCCGCGCTGAATCCGTTTGCGATTTGGAAATGCCGGCGAATCAGCTTTTCAATTTGCGTTCCAGAATTTCTCCGACCAACGTTGGATTGGCTTTGCCTTTGCTGAGTTTCATCACCTGGCCTTTGAGGAAATTGAGAGCGGCGGTTTTGCCGGAT
Organism: Verrucomicrobiia bacterium; assembly: GCA_035701135.1. Lineage (GTDB taxonomy): Bacteria > Verrucomicrobiota > Verrucomicrobiia > Limisphaerales > DASXHY01 > DASXHY01. Next base: position 10,414 of record DASSNZ010000350.1, on the reverse strand, counting down.
TTGAAATCGTTGGCCGGTCCGGGATTGGCGGCGATGACTTCGTCGCAGAATTTTTCAATCGCGCCGGTGTCGCTGACTTGCGACAGACCTTTTTCCTGAACAATTTCGGCGGGAGGTTTTCCCGTCTCGAACATTTCCGAAAAAACCTGCTGCGCGGCGGCGCTGCTGATCGTTTTGGCTTCAACCAGTCCGACCAGTTCCAGAATCGCTTCGGGTTGGAATTTTAAATTCGCGAGCGTCGTGAAACTCATGTCCGCCGGTTCCAATCCCATTGCGGATTGCTCCGATTTTTCGCGCTCATTCGTTTCGGCGAGTTTTGCGCGAAGGTTGTTGATGATCCAATTTGCGACCGCTTTCGGATTTTTCGATTGCCTGGCCAAGCCTTCAAAATAATTGCCTAACAGAACATCGTTCTTAAACGTTTCCGCGTCGGACGCAGGAAGATTGTAACTGCTCATCAGCCGCTGTTTGCGCGCAAGCGGCAATTCGATAACGCGACCGGAAATTTCCTCCAGCCATTGTTCCGCCGGCTCGAACGGCATCAAATCCGGCTCGGGAAAATAGCGGTAATCGTGCGCGTGTTCCTTTGTGCGCATTTCTTCGGTGATGCCCGCGGCATCATCCCACCGGCGCGTGGATTGAATCAGTTTTCCGCCGCGCGACAGGACTTCGATCTGGCGGGGGATTTCGTATTCCAGGGCGCGGCGCACGCCGGAGAAGCTGTTCATGTTTTTGATTTCGATTTTCGCGCCGAGTTCCTTCGCGCCTTTGGGCCGCACGCTCACGTTCACATCGCAGCGCACCATGCCTTTTTCCATGTCGCAATCGCTGACGCCGCCCTGCATGAGAATCTCTTTGAGCGCGTTGAGATATTCGTAAGCCATGTTCGCGCTCGTGATGTCGGGTTCGGAAACAATTTCCAGAAGCGGAACGCCCGCGCGATTGAAATCCACGCCACTGTTGCGCTCGAAATGAATGTTTTTTCCGACATCCTCCTCGAGATGCGCGCGCGTAATGCGAACGCGCGAAATGCCGCCGTCGAATTCAAAATCCACATAACCGTTCAGCGTGGACGGCTTGTCGTATTGCGTGACCTGATAATTTTTCGGGGCGTCGGGATAAAAATAATTTTTGCGGTCGAACTTGGCGAACCGCGCGATGGTGCAATTGAGAAGAAAACCCGTGAGCGTGGTGAGCTTGAGCGCCTCCTCGTTGGCGACCGGCAGAACGCCGGGCAGGCCGAGGCAAACCGGGCAGACGTGAGTGTTAGGCGGCGCGCCGAATGCGTTGGCGCAGCCGCACCACATCTTGGATTTTGTTTTAAGCTGGACGTGCGTTTCCAGTCCGATGACGGCTTCGTATTCCATGGAAAGTTGTTTAGGTTTTTTGATACGGAACGGTCACTTCTACCATGGGAAAATGCTTTCGATTTACTGTGACCCTAATCAAATTATGGACGAGAGCGGTTCCCGCAATCAGGGCATCCGCAAGCCCGATCCCGTGGGAACGCCCATAATCACGACGAATCAATCCTCCGCGTTTCGCGATTTCTTCATCCAACGGGAGGATCTGGAAAGCGCCCAGGAATGATGCCAAAGCCTCGCGTTCGCGTCCTTCGCGAACACCTGAGTACAACTCCGCAACGGATATGGCGGAAATTGCCGCCGGTTGGGTCAAACCTTCCAGAAAAGTAACGGCAGGAGGCGTATCACGCAGGTAATCAATCAGCACATCGGTATCCAGCAAGAGTGCGGCGACCATGGGGGTTAGTGGCGATTCCATTCAGTTCGAAGCGACTGAATATCCGGCACATCGTCGCGGTTTTTCCAAATACCCCGGGCTTTTCGCAAGTTGCTTAAACGGTTTTCCGAATCCAGGAGGGAAGTTCGCGCGGCGAGCCAATTCGCCACCGCCTGCATATCCTTCGGCGGCAATTTAGCCAAGGCCATTTCAATTTCCTGAACCGTACTCATGGAAAAAAAATAATCCTTTCCCAACGCAGGGGCAATGACGTTTCTGAATCCGCCGCGCGTGGAAATTACGCCGGTTGCTGCTGTGTCAGACAATGCAGCGAGCCAAAACCCAGGACCAGATCCACCGCATGAATTCCAACCACAGTGCGGTCCTTGAACAAATCGCCCAAAATGCCGAGCGCGACGCGGTCGTTCGGATCGTTGAACGTCGGCACAATCACGCACGCGTTGGAAATGTAGAAATTCGCGTAACTCGCCGGCAATCGCCAGTTGCCGTAATGCAACGGCGCGGGCATCGGCAACGGCACGATTTCCGGTTTTGAGCCATCCTCCAGCCGAAAATCGGAAATGCGTTCCCAGTTTTCCGAGAGCGGTTTGTAATTGATGTCGCGCTTGTTGGTTTCCCGGATCAACACGATCGTTTTCGAATTCACGAAACGCGCAATGTCGTCAATATGCCCGTGCGTGTCATCGCCGACCGGGCCGTTTCGCAGCCACAAGACATTCGTGACGCCGAGATATTTTTGAAACGTCCCGTTATAATCGGCTTTTGTCATTCCCGGATTGCGCACCTGAATTTTCGGATGCTGATAACATTCCTCGGTGGTAAGCAATGTGCCGCGTCCGTTCACCTCGATGCCGCCGCCTTCCACGATGAAATTCTTTCCGTTGAATTGCGCGTTGAAGAGCGGTTTTTTCAGCAGGCGCGCGGCGGTTTCCGGAACGCGCGTGTCCTTTTCCCAATCCTTGTATTTCGCCCAGGCGTTGAAATGAAAATGCACAATGGCGGTTTCGGACTTTCGCGCTTTCACGCGGCGCACAAAAATCGGGCCGCTGTCGCGCGTCCAGCCGCGATTGGTCGGATGAATCACGAATTCAACTTTTTTCAAATCACAGCAGGCGCGTTTCAAATAATTCGCGGCGAATTTCTGTTCGGCCTTGCCGCGAACGAGAATCCGCACGAGTTCGCCCTGGGAAATTTTCCGGACCATTTCGCCATAAACCCAGCGGATGGTGTCAATCTTGTCCGGCCAATCCGTTTCGTTATGCGGCCAGCCGAGCCAGGTGGCTTCGTGCTTTTCCCATTCCGCCGGCATGGAAAAGCCGAGCGCGGCGGGTGTTTTGTCCGTTGTGATTTGTTCTTGCGCCATAAAACTCGCGCGGAAGATAAGACGTTTTGCGCGCTTGTCCACTGCGCAATGCGCCGTGCGATTCAGATTGAAAATGTATTGCGAAAGTAATTTAACGCAGAGATTCCAGGAACGCGGAAAGTCGCCGGGAAAACCCGACTCTGCGAATCTGGCATTCTTTGCGTCATTGCGTTTGAATCAATCCTTTCAAAAATTTCTGTTTTAGCTGAATTGAACTTGTCAACCAGACAAAGTTGCGACGCGGCAAAATTCTCCGGGTGCGAGGCAGGTTTTGCCTTGCCTGGAAATTCGATGGTCCGGAAATGCTTCCGGAATCCGCGTTTCGACGCTGTGGTACACGCGGTGCTTAACAGCGAAAACATGAACGTCAGTCTTTTCCAGGCCGCAGCCGCGTTGAACAGCAACAGCCGGTGGCAGGATATGATTGCGGAAAATCTCGCGTCGAGTTCGATTCCCGGTTTCAAAAAGCAGGAACTGTCCGTTGCCGCCGTTCAAGCCGGCCTGATGCCGCAAGGCGCTTTCAATTCGTCAACCGGCCCGCAATCGTTCGTGTTGCCGGTCGCGACAAGCGCGATGAATTTTCAACAGGGCGAATTGAAATTTACCGGCGACAAAAACGACGTGGCGATTGAAGGGCCGGGATTTTTCTCGGTGCAACTTCCCGATGGTTCCACGGCGCAAACGCGCAATGGCGAATTCCAGGTCAGCGCGCAGGGCGAACTGGTGACGAACGAAGGTTACGCGGTGCTGGGCGACGGCGGGCCGATCCTGCTGGATATCAACAATCCCGAACCGATTTCGATTTCCGCCACAGGCGTTGTGAGTCAGGGCGCGGATGAAAAAGGCAAATTGAAACTGACGCAATTCGATAATCCGGAACTATTGACGCCGATCACGGCCGGTTATTTTCTTGCGAACAATCCAAAACTCGTCGCGCAGCCGAGCCAATCCACCGTGCGCCAGGGCTACGTGGAAAGTTCAAATGTTTCGCCCGTCAGCGAAATGTCAAATCTGATCACCGCGATGCGCTCGTTCGAAGCAAACCAGAGGATGATTCAAATTCAGGATGATCGCATGGGCAAAGCGATCAGCGAACTGGGAAATCCGAATTAAGCCATAATGATACGCGCCCTTTATTCGTCCGCCGCCGGAATGGAATCGCAGCAGTTGAACCTGGATGTGATTGCCAACAATCTCGCGAACGTCAACACCACCGGTTTCAAGAAAAGCAAAATCGAATTTCAGGATCTTCTTTACCAGAACACGCGCGTGCCGGGATCGGAGCAGGGGAACGGCACGCAATTGCCGACCGGATTGCAGATTGGCCACGGCTCGCGAGCGGTTGCGACGTCGCGGGTTTTTACCGAAGGCGAATTGACGGAAACGGGCGAGCGATTGGACATCGCGATTCAGGGCGACGGATTTTTTGAAGTGCAAATGCCCGACGGCACGCTGGCGTACACGCGCGACGGCGCGCTGAAAACCGCTTCGGACGGACGCATCACGACGAGCGACGGACTGGTGGTGCAAAGCGGTTTCCAGCCGATTCCCACGGGGACGACTTCCATCAGTATCGCGCCGAACGGCGAAGTGACGACCGATGGCGCGAGCGGCTCGCAGAATTTTCGTGTGCAGTTGATTCGATTCGCGAATCCCGCCGGGCTGGAGAGCATCGGGCGAAATTTGTATCGCGAGACCGCCGCGTCGGGAACGCCGGAAACCGGCAATCCGGACGAAAATGGTTTCGGCAGTTTGCAACAGGGCTATCTCGAAATGTCGAATGTGAAGGTCGTCGAGGAAATGGTGAACATGATTATCGCGCAGCGCGCGTACGAGGTGAATTCCAAGGCGGTTCAGGCCGCCGATGAAATGATGCAGCAAAGCAATAATTTGCGACGGTGATGAATTTGCGCAAAAGCATTTTTGTTTTCCTCGCGCTCATCGCGGGCGCGGGCGTTTCCGTTTTTGCGGACGGGCAGAATTCCTGGGAATTGCGCGCCGAAGCGAAGGTGGACAGTTCCGGCATTTTTCTTGATCAGGTCATTTCCGCCGTTCCTTCGGCCATTATTCCGCACGTTCGGATTGCGTCGGCGCCGGCGTTTGGCCGGACCAACGAATTCCCGCGCGCCAGGATTCTTGAAATGGCGCGAAAAGTTTTGCCGGAATTGAACGGGTCGAATTGCCTTGGCGCGGCAAGCATCCGCATCAGCCGACGCTCGCGAATGCTGAATTCGCTGGAACTTACAAAACTTCTGACTGCCGAACTGCAAAAAAATTACGTCAAAGACAAAGGCGAACTGGAACTGAGCCTGACGCGCCCGTGGAATTCCGTTCCGGTTCCCGACGAACCGTTCGCGCTCAAGGTGACAGATATTCCCGCTTCGGGCGTGAGTCCGAACTTTGTGGCGCGCTTTGAATTGTGGAACAACAAGGAGCACATCGGCAATTGGCAGGTCGCGATTCAATGTCATGTGTGGCGCGATATTCCGATTGCGCATTCGACGTTGTCGCGCGGCGAATCGCTTGCCGGCGCGGACATCATTCTGGAGCGCCGCGACCTTTTGTTGCAGCGCGACGTGTTCATGGATTATCCCACAACCGATCCTTCGCTGGAACTGACCGAAACATTGCGGCCGGGAATGCCGGTGCTGAACCGTTCCGTCCGGGTGCGTCCGGCGATTCGGCGCGGCCGCGTCGTGGATGGAATTTACAAGGACGGCGCGCTCAGCATTTCGCTGAAAGTCGAAGCGATGGAGGACGGTTTGCCGGGGCAAACGGTGCGGGTGCGAAATCCGAAAACCAAACGTGAACTTTACGGAAAGGTGGAAAATGAAACGACTGTTCTTATTTCTCTTTAACGCGATTTTGATTTCGCTGTTTGCCTTGCAGGTTCCGAATGCGAGTGCGGACTCGCTTTGGAAAGACGACGCATCGCGTTCGATTTTCGCCGACAAAAAAGCCCACGCGGTCGGCGATATTCTGACGATTCTCGTCCAGGAAAATAATACCGCGACGAAAAAAAATAACACGACCACCTCCAAGCAGGCGGCGGTGGACGCGAGCATTGCGAGTTTTCTTTACGGACCGGGCGCGAGTGGTTTGCTGACGAAAAAAGGACAATATCCCGCGTTGAAATTCAACTCGAAGGACGATTTCAGCGGCGGCGGACAAATCAATAATTCCGAAGTCATCACGGCGCGGCTCGCCGTGCGTGTGATTGATGTTTTGCCCAACGGGAATTTGGTCGTGGAAGGACGCCGCCAGACTGCGTTCGCGGGCGAGAAGCAGGACGCGACTTTGCGCGGAACGGTTCGCGCGGATGACGTTTCCGCGAACAATACGATTTACAGTTACGAGATGGCGGATGCGACGATCCAGTTCGCGTCGAAAGGCGCGATTACCGACAGCCAGCGCAAAGGCTGGTTCACGCGCATCTGGGACAAAATTTCTCCGTTCTGATGAATTGCCTGCGCCGAATCCAAAGTTGCGTTGCCGTGGCGATTTTTCTCGCCGCGGTTCAACTTGTTTTCGCCGCCGAGTCGCGCGTGAAAGACATCGCGATGATTGCCGGCGCGCGGGACAATCAATTGGTGGGTTACGGATTGGTTGTCGGTCTCGCGGGTGACGGCGACAAGAACCCGGTTTATACGCTGCAAACGATTGCGAATCTGCTTCAGCGTTACGGCATCACCGTTCCCGCCGCGACGCTCTCGTCCAAAAACGTCGCGGTGGTCATGGTCACGGCGGAAATTCCGGCGTTCAAGAAACCGGGCAGCAAACTGGACGTGATCGTGTCTTCGATGGGCGACGCCAAAACGCTTCAAGGCGGTGTGCTGGTTCAAACGCCGTTGATGGGCGCGGACGGAAAAGTTTACGCGGTCGCGCAAGGGCCGTTGTCCATCGGCGGACTTTCCGCCGGACCGGGCGGAGCCGGCGGCGCTTCGATTCAAAAGAATCATCCGACCGTTGGGCAAATCATCAATGGCGCGCTGGTGGAACGGGAAATCCCGGCAACCATCGTAAGCGATAATCATCTGGAACTGCTGTTGCGCGAGCCGGATTTCACTTCGGCATCGCGACTGGCCGCCGCGATCAATGAAAAATTTCCGGACAGCTCGCAGGCTTTGGATTCCACAACGGTGCGCGTGCAGGTGCCGCCGCATCTGGACGGAACCACGGTGGATTTCATCGCGCAATTGGAATCCCTGGAAGTGACTCCGGACGTTCCGGCGCGCGTGATCATCAATGAACGAACGGGAACGATTGTGGCGACTTCGCGCATTCGTATTTCCAGTTGTGCGGTTTCTCAGGGCAACGTGACAATCAGCATCGCATCCACTCTGGACGTTTCGCAGCCTAACGCTTTCAGCAACGGCGGTTCGACGGTTGTGACGCCGCGAACGGACACAAATGTCACGGAAGAACGCGGTTCGCTCGTGCCATTGCCGGAATTGCCGACGATTGAGAAAGTTGCGTCGGCGTTGAACGCGCTGGGCGTTACGCCGCGCGATATGATGTCCATGTTCCAGGCAATGAAACAGGCCGGCGCGTTGCAGGCCGAACTGATTATTCGTTGATATGGACATCACGCCGATTCAAAACCACGTCAAAGCCGCTGATATTCCGTTCGATCAATTGGCGGGAAACAAAAACATTCCTGAAGGCGAAAAAATCGCCGAGGTTTGCCGGCAGTTCGAGGCGATGTTGTTGCGCCAGATTTTAAAAGATGCGCGAAAGGATGTTTTGGCTCCGCAACAAAACGAGGACCAGGCGACGTCGGGCATTTACTCGGACATGATCAATAATCAACTCGCCGACAGCATCAGCCGCTCGGGAACATTCGGGCTGGCGAAAAGATTGCAAAGTCAGTTGACGCGGCAGGTCGCTCTGCATTCAGCCGATGCGAACGAACGGGCAAAATCATCGATCGGATTGAAACCGTCGCATTAAAATTCCATGAACCAAAGTCTTCATCTTCTCATCGCCGCGTTGCGCGAGGAACTCCAGCAATACGGCGAAATGCTCGCGCGGCTGGATCGCCAGCAGGAACACGTCATCGCCCGCGCCGCCGATGACGTTTTTGAATCCATTCATCTCGTGCAGGAACAGGGCGAGGTGATTCAGGCGGCCCGCGCGCATCGCGAGAAATGCCGCACCGCCGTCGCGCAGGCAGTTCTTCTTCCCGCCGACGCCAGCTTCGCGTTGCTGATTCCGCTATTGCCGCAGGATTATCGTCCGCTCGTCAAAGCGCTCGTGGATGAAAACAACGCGTTGCTCGTCCGCGTTCAACAGCGCGCCCGGCAAAATCATCTTTTGCTCAGCCGCTCGGTGGAATTGATGCAGAGTTTTTTGAACACGTTTTTTCCTGCGCGCGAAACCGTCGTTTACACCGAACGCGGAACCACGCACACCCGCGCGGTCGCGATGAGTCCGATTTACGAAGCGGTCGGTTGAAATTTTTATGCTCGGATTATTTGGCACATTAAACCTCGGCGCCCGCTCGCTTTCCACGCAGCAGCAGGGAACGGAAATTGCCGGGCAAAATCTGGCCAACGTCAATAATCCGGCGTACGCCCGGCAACGGCTCGCGCTGCAAACTTCCATTTCCATTCCGTCGCCCGTCGGGCCGCAGGGAACCGGCGTCGAAAGCGTCGCGATTGTTCAGATTCGCAGTTATTGGCTCGATCAGCAGATTCAGTCAGAGACGAGCGTTACCGGTTCGCTGAACGCGCAGCAAATCGCGCTGCAAACGATTCAGGCAAATCTCGGCGAGCAGATTGACACGCAGGCGACCACTTCGGATTCCACCGGCAGCCAGAAAGGTTTGTCGCAAGGTCTGTCCAATTTGTTCAACGCGTTCCAAAGCGTTTCGCTCGATCCAAGTTCGTTGAGCGAACGGCAGGTTTTGATTCAAACCGCGCAAGGTTTGACTTCGCAATTCAATCAACTTTCCAATCGGCTCGACACGGTCGGCGCGAGTCTGGATCAATCGGTGCAAAGCGACGTTGGCCAGAGCAATCAGTTGCTCGCGGACATCGCGAAGCTGAATCAGCAGATCATTTATTCCGAAGCGAGCAGCGGCGGCGTCGCGAACGATTTGCGCGATTCGCGTCAGGCGAAAATTGAGAGTTTGTCGAAGCTCGTGAACATCACAACCGCGGACCAGCCGAACGGCGGATTGGACGTAAGCATCGGCGGCGTGACGATGGTTTCCGGCGTGTCGCAACTCGACAGCCTGGAAACCTACGACGCGGGCGGCGGACAAATTCTCGTGCGCGCGCAAACGGCGGGAACGCCGCTGACTCTGACCGGCGGAAGCATTCAGGGAACGATTGATGTTCGCGACGGCGCGCTGGCGGATTTGAAAAATTCCACGAACAATCTCGCCGCGCAGTTGATTTCGCAGGTGAATTCCATTTACAGCGCGGGCTACGATTTGAACGGCGCGACAGGACAGAATTTTTTCATTGGAACCGACGCTGCGACGATTGGCGTGAATCCCGATCTTCTGGATGATCCATCGAAATTCCAGGCAAGCGACGCCGCGGGCGAAGCGGGCAACAACGCGACCGTCCTCGCGCTCGCGCAATTGGCGAATGGAAAGATTGCCGCGCTGAACAACCAGACGTTCAGCCAGAGTTATTCGACGAGCGTCGCAAAACTTGGCCAAACCATCGCCAACGTGAACGATCAGGTGGATAACCACACCGTCGTTTCCAACATGCTGTCCTCGCAGCGTGATTCGATCAGCGGCGTCTCGATTGATGAGGAAATGACCGATTTGATGAAATACCAGAAAGCGTTCGAAGCCTCGGCGCGATTGATCACGGTCGTCAGCGATATGTTGGACACGGTTGTGAATATGAAATGACGTGACTGATTTTTGATTTATGCGCGTTTCAAGCAACGGATTTCCAAACAACCTCGCCGTTCAGTTGAATCAACTGATGGCGCGGCAGAACCGTTTGCAGAACCAGGTCGCCACCGGGCAAAAAATCGTTTTGCCGGAAGACAATCCCGGCGCGGTGCAGCGCGTTCTGGATTTGCAAACGCAGGCGATGGCGACCACGCAATACCAGGCGAACATCAGCCGCGTTCAGGAAATGGCGACGACCACTTACACGGCGATTCAAGGTTTGAAAACAATCAGCGATCGCGCCGGAGAAATCGCCACGCTGGCCGATGGATTGTCCTCGCCGGATGAACTCGCGAGTTATGCGACGGAAGTTGGAAACCTGATCAAACAAGCGGTTCAAGTCGCGAATTCAAAGGATCGTGACAGTTATATTT
>DASSNZ010000349.1:0-7113 GCA_035701135.1 Verrucomicrobiia bacterium | reverse complement strand
TCAAGGAATCCAATTCCGATCTCGCGCGGCAGGCTGCCGAGGAAGGCCTGGACAAAATGACGGCCCTCTCCGGCGCGCAAACGCTCGCCACCGCATTGAAAGAGGCATCGGACAACGGAATCAGCCGGGATACCGCCACGCGCGCGGCGCAGGAACTGGCCGGAATGTTAAAGGCCGCGAAGCTCGAAGACGGATTGCTCAAGGGCAATCTTCCGCCGGAATTGCTTTCCAATCTGAACGGACTGGACAAAGAACAATTGCAAAAACTGCTCGGCGCGATTCAATTCAACAAAAACCATTTCGGCAACGCGATCAGCAATCTCGCGATCCTGCGGTTGATTGACGCCAAATATCTTTCGCAATGCACCAACGCCGGCAATTGCACGAATCCGAACGCGCTCGCGGAATTTCTCAGTTCCTGCACGAATCTTGGAAACTGTTCTCTGGCGTCGCTTTGCTACGGTCGCGGCGGTCCGGGTGGCGGCGGCGGAACCGGACCAATGACGTGGCAGGACGAATCGTCCGATCAGGGCGCGAAATTTCAGGAACACGCGCTGCCGCCTTCCACGCAATTTGCCGATTCGCAATTTGTCGGCGTGAGCCGTTCCGCGCCGGAATTGAGCGATGACAAAACCGTTGCCGAACACGGCGCGCTGGCGAGCGCGCAAGGCAGCGGCGGCTCGGCGAATGCGCGCGTCGTTTTGCCGGAGCACCGGCAGGCCATGCGGAGATTTTTCAAGCGCGATGAAAATTGAAACGGATGGATGGATTTTTGGATGAATGGATGAGAATGAAACGCGCGTGTTTTCCATCAATCCACCAATCCGTTTATCCAATCATCCAGAAATTTTATGCCCGAAACCATTCTCAAACCCGAAGATCTCCAGCCCGCCTCCGAATTGACGCGGAAAACGCTCGAACAACTTGACCGCATTCTGCTCGGTCGCGCGGAATTGCATCGGCTCGTGCTGATTGGAATTTTGAGCCGCGGCCACGTTCTGTTTGAAGGTTTGCCCGGGTTAGGGAAAACGGCGCTCGTCCGGACAATTGGCCAGATTCTGAAACTCGATTTCAAGCGCGTTCAGTTCACGCCCGACCTGATGCCGGGCGATATTCTCGGCACGCACATTTTACAGCAAACCGATTCCGGAAATCGCGAAATGGTTTTTCAGCCCGGACCGGTTTTCACCAACATTCTGCTCGCGGACGAAATCAATCGCGCGTCGCCCAAAACGCAATCCGCGCTGCTGGAAACGATGCAGGAAAATTCCGTGACGCTGCTGGGAACGACGCGTCAGTTGCCGCAGCCGTTTTTCGTTCTCGCGAGCCAGAATCCAATCGAACTCGAAGGCACGTATCCGTTGCCCGAGGCGCAACTGGATCGCTTTCTGTTTCGATTGCTGTTCGACACGGTGGAAACCGACGTGCTCGAACAAATTATCTCCGAGCGGCGTCGCGGCGAATTGCCGGTCCCGACGTGGCAAATGGAACGCGCCGATCTGGATCAATTATTTCAAATCATGGCGCGGATTTATTTGCCGCGCCCCGTTTCGCGCTACATCGCGCGATTGGTTTCCGCGACGCATCCCGGCGCGGCGGAAGCGACGGAAACCGTGACGCGCTACGTTTCCTACGGCGCGTCGCCGCGCGCGGCAATTGCGATTGCGGAAGCGGCGCGGGCGCACGCGCTGATTTCCGGGCGTCCGACCGTGGGTTTTGAAGACGTCAAAGCCGTGGCGGAACCGGTGTTGAATCATCGTCTGCTGCTGAATTATCAGGCGCGATTTGATCGCATGACGCCGTCGCGGCTGGTCGAACAACTGATCGCGCAACTGGATGAAACCGGCCTGAACCTTCCGGCGGATGTCGAATTGCAACCGGCATGAAACGGCTTAAGGATTTCTTCGAATCCGCACCGGGCGTTTTGCCTGACGCCTGGAATTTCGATGCGCGGTTTCGGAAACATCGAACATCGAACGTCGAACGCCGAACATCGAACCGGAGAATTTTGAATTCATTCGGCGTTCAATGTTCGGTGTTCGTTGTTCGATGTTTCATTCTCATTTTCATTACAAGTTTTTTCACTGCCGGGCCTGTTTTCGCAGCGGAGCGTTTCGGCGACATTTCTGTTTCTCCGCAATCGCTTGCCTCGGGCGATACGTTTCACGGCTATCGGGAAATGCGTGTTGTGATGGAAAATAATTCACAGACGCGCACGCACGTCGTTCGGTTGGAATACCCCGCCCGCAGTTATGGCTACGGAAATTTCATCGGCCGGATTTCGCGCACCGTTTCGCTCGCGCCGTCCACGCGCTCGGTCGTTCCGCTCTGGCAGCCGCCGCTTCCCGCGACGGGCGACAACATGATCCGCGTTCTCGTGGACGGCGATGAAGCAGGCGTGGTGAATGCGATGGATATTTCGCGGCACATGATCAATTCCGGAATGCACTACGGCGGCGGCGGCGTGACCGCGACCATTCTCGTGAGCCGAAATTTGAATTACGACGATTTGGATCATTTGCTGAAATCCGGCGGCGCGCGCGGATTAACGGCGGACAAAGCCACGGGAATGCCGGATTCCGGCGGACGACGCGGACTGGTCCCGACCGCGTGGAGTCCTGATCCGGCGCAATCAGGGCCGCATTGGCTGGAACTGGATTACGACAAGCCGATTGAAGCGGACAGTCTTTCGATCCATGAAACGATGTTGAGCGCGGTTTCCGGAAATTTCACGCTGATTGGTGTTTCGGGAACAAATCTTTACACTCAGCCGCTCTCGCGAACTTCCCGGCGCCTGACCGCGTCGCGGCAATATTCCTTTCCGAAAACCACCGAGCCGGTGAAAACCGTGCGGCTGAATTTCGGCTCAAGCTACGCCGGATCCATCAGCATAGACGCCGTGGAACTGGTCGGGCCATCCGGCGTGAGATGGGCGACGGCGGCGCGCGCGAGCAGCGAATCTCCGGGAACGACGATGCCTTCGGGCGAAAACCGCGAATTGATGCGCGCCGAACTTCCGGTTGCCGAATGGAGCGACACGTGGCTTTCATACACGCCTTACGACGCGATCGCGCTGACCGGCGCGGATCTGAACGCGATGCCGCCTGCGGTTCGCAACGCGCTGTTCAGTTACGCGGAATGCGGCGGAAATCTTCTGGTGCTCGGCGCGGCGGACGTTCCGAAAACCTGGCGGCCTTCGCAAAAAACATTGCTGTTCAACGGAACCTGTTTCGACGCGGCGCTTGGCCAATGCTTCGTTTTTTCCGGCGACAGCGTGAAGGATATTGATCCGCCCAGCGCAAAAAAAATCATGAACGCGGCGTCGCATTCCGCGAGTGTCGCGCAGTCAACGCCGGATGAAAACGCCGCGAACGGAGTTTTTCCCGTCATTGCCAACGTGAAAATTCCGGCGCGCACCATCGTGTTCATCATGCTCGCGTTTGTCGTCGCGATCGGCCCGGTTAACATATTTGTGCTCGCGCGAAAGAACCGGCGAACCTGGCTGCTCTGGACAATTCCCGCGATTTCATTCGCGACGTGCTCGCTGGTTTTTGTTTACAGCCTTTTCCGCGAAGGCATTACGCCGGACGCGCGAATCGAAGGATTGACCTTTCTCGATCAGCCGCACCATCGCGCGATCACGCTGGGCACGGAAGCCTTTTACTGTCCGCTGACGCCGAGCGCCGGATTGTTTTTCGGAAGGGAAACGGAGGCGACGCCGCTGGTTTCGACCGGCATCGGTTTTCGCGGCGGTTCACGGCGCGAAATGGATTGGACGCAATCGCAACATCTGGAACGCGGCTGGATTTCCGCGCGCGTGCCGACTCATTTTCAAATCCGCAAAGCCGAGACGCGCCGCGAACGGATCGAAATCGAACGCGCGGGAAACCAGTTGCTCGCGGTGAACGGACTCGGCGCGCCGATTCGCTCGCTCGTGCTGGCCGATGAATCGGGCCGAATTTATTCCGCCGGAAACATTGCCGCCGGAAAAAAAGCGGTTCTTTTCAGCGGTCCGCAAAGTCATCTCACGCAACGGCTCGGCGCGCGCGCGTACTTTGAGAAATTCGGTTTCATCGTTGGCGATAATTTTTCGGAAACCAATGTCGCGGATTATCTTTTGCCCGGAAGTTACGTCGCCGATCTGGAGACGAATCCGTTTCTGGAAAACGGCCTCGGCGAAAAAGCAAAATCCTCGCGCGTCCGTTCGCGCGCGGTGGTTTTTGGAATTCTTGAAAACGCATCGCAGCCATGAAGGTTCAGGTCAGAAATCTCCGCAAACAATTCGGCAAAACCGTTGCCGTGGACAACATTTCGTTCGCGTTCGATTCCGGCCACGTTTTCGGGTTTGTCGGTCCGAACGGCGCGGGCAAAACGACCACGATGCGGATTATCGCCACGATTGAGGAACCGACCGACGGCGATGTTTTGTTGAACGGCATTTCTGTTCGCGAACAGCCGGAACTCGCGCGCAAAGCGGTGGGTTACGTTCCGGACACGCTGCCCGCGCACGCCGACATCACCGTGCATGAATACCTGGATTTTTACGCGCGCGCGTACGGATTGCGCGGCGCGAAACGGACGGAATCCGTCGCCGCAATCGAGGAATTCACGAACGTTACCGGCATTCGCGACAAACATCTCAAGGCGCTTTCCAAAGGCATGAAACAACGCGTCAGCCTCGGGCGCGCGCTGGTTTACGATCCGGACGTTTTGATTCTGGATGAGCCGGCGGCCGGACTCGATCCGCGGGCGCGGGTGGAATTGCGCGAATTGCTCGCGCTACTGGCCGAGCGGAAAAAAGCGATTTTGATCAGTTCGCACATTCTCACCGAGCTGACGGAAATCTGCAACGGCGTGGTGATTATCGAGCGCGGCAAAGTTCTGGAAACCGGAACCATTGAGGATGTTTTGAAAAAGAGCGCGCCCCGACGAACGGTCGCCGTTCGATTGCTCAACGCGGCGCAGCTTCCCGAATTGCGAAAGGAATTGTTGCAAACGCCGTTTGTGGAAAACGCGCGCGAAACCGGCGGCGAAATTCATTTTGAAATTTCGGGCGAGGCGGACGCCGCGTGCGAAATTCTCGCGCAACTGGTTTCGCGGCGTTTCAGAATCGTCGAGTTCCGCCAGACGAAAGCGGATCTGGAGGACATTTTCATGAGCGTGACCAAAGGAGGCGTGCAATGAAATTTACGATGGGCGATTTACGGTTGACGATTGGCAAGCGTGATTGGCGAACGCGGGATTTTAAAACGGCTAAACCATAAACGTCATGTTTTCCATTTTGCCGAATTTGCAATCGCGTTTTTCCCGGTGGCGCGCCTGGGAACCGAACCCGATTATCGTGAAGGAACTTCGTCAATCGGTTCGGAGCCGGTTTTTGGCGGGATCGGTGGCGTTGTTGCTGGCGGCGCTGTTCTTCACGTCGGTTGTCTGTCTGGCGCAATCTAATTTTTACGGAACGGATCTGGCGGGACTTTCGATCTGCCGGGATTCGCTCCTGATTTTAACAGGAGCCTCGCTGTTCATTATCCCATTTCATATTGCCGGCCGGCTCGCGTTGGAGCGACAGGAATCAAACCTGGATTTGATTTTTGCGACGGCACTCAGTTCCTTGCAGATCATTCGTGGAAAATTTCTCGCGGGCGCTTATCTGGCGGTCATATTTTTCAGCATCTGCATGCCTTTCATGATGTTCGCCACCACGCTGGGCGGCGTGGATTTTCGGGCGATAATTGTTGTTCTTGTTTCTCTTTATTGCGCCGTGTGTTTTGCCATTCAGGCGGCGATTTTCGTAGCGTGTTTCTCAATTCCGTGGGCTTTGAAAATCATCGTCGGGTTTTTATTTGGCATCGGATTGTTGTTTCTGACGGTGGCCTTGACGGTTTTATTTTCCGGCGTGCTGATATTTGGTTTTACAATAAACAACGGTCCGGGATTGTGGAGCCTTATCTCCATTATCCTGAGCGTCGCCGCGGTCGGCTATTTTCAAGTGCTGTCGGTCGCGGCCATCGCAAGGGGCGGCGAGCCGGGATTGTATTGGGAAAAAACAACGGAAAACAATAAAGCGGACAATGTCCTGACAAATCCATGACTTCTTTTTTTTCCAAATTCCGCAGTTTGGCTCATTGGCGTGAATGGGAAATCAATCCCGTGGTCGTCAAAGAACTTCGGCAGGCGGTGCGAAGCTGGGCGGTGACGGGAACGCTGCTGCTGTTTCTCGTGGTGCTGTTTTGCACGGCATTTGGAAACCTGGTCAGCCGTTTTGACACGGACATCCAGGCGGGCGGTTCGGTGTTTCGCGTTTTTCTGATAATTTTAAGCGGCGCGAGTCTGGCGTTCATTCCGTTGTACGTCGGCGTGCGGCTGGCGTCCGAACGACAGGACTCGAACCTGGATCTGCTTTACATCACGACGCTGACGCCGGGACGGATCATTCGCGGGAAATTATTTTGCGGCGCGTACATGGCGATTTTGTTTTTCAGCGCGTGCATGCCGTTCATGGCGTTCACGACTCTGATGCGCGGTGTGGATTTGCCGACAATTTTTTTCATTCTGATTTGTCTGTTCCTCGCGGTTTGCCTCGCGGTTCAGGGCGCAATTTTTCTCGCGTGCCTGCCGGTCACGCGCGTGTTGAAAATTCTCGTGGCGATTTTCGGCGTCATGTGGATGTTCTCGGCGGTGGTGCCGATCATTTTTATATTTTTGCAAATGGTCGGCTCGGGCGTGGGTTCGATGATGGGAAGCGGGCAATTCTGGATGCGGTTTTTCACAACGTGCATTTTGGCGCTGGCCGGCGGGCTGCTTTTTTACTTTCTCTCCGTCGCGATGATTTCTCCGATTTCGGCAAATCGCGCTTTGCCGGTGCGGAGTTACATCACAGTGAGCTGGATTCTGGGCGGATTGTTCGGCGTTTATGAAGCGATTGCGAAAAGCAGCGGACTTTGGACTCTGACCTGGTCAAGGATTTCCTACTTCATTCTTTGCGCGTCGTTGGTCGTCATCGTCAGCAATCACGATGAATTGAGCGTCCGCGTCCGCCGCGCGATTCCGCAAAACCCCGCGAAACGCGCGCTGGCATTTCTTTTTTTCAACGGCGCGGCGGGCGGATTGGTC
>DASSNZ010000348.1:0-3690 GCA_035701135.1 Verrucomicrobiia bacterium | reverse complement strand
AAGGATTTCAAGAAAGTTCAGGATGACGAGCAGGCCGCGCGCGATGAAGTGGACGGCTGGATCCGCCAAAACAACGCGTTCGGTGAAAGCGGCGCGGCAATTCCGGCGGAGGAACTGAACCGACGCATCCGCAAACGCTTCGATTCCATCAAAAAGGAATATCAGGATTTTATTGCCAAATATCCGAAACACGCCGAAGCGCGGCTTTATTATGGGAGATTTCTTGGCGATCTTGGCGATGAAGACGGGCAACTGGAGCAATTGGAAAAATCCCGCGAACTCGATCCGTCCGACGCCGATGCCTGGAATGATCTGGCAAATTTTTACGGTCACAACAGCCCGGTGAAAAAAGCGTTCGAGTATTACGCGAAAGCCATTTCGCTCAATCCTAAAGAGCCGATTTATTATCAGAATTTCGCGACGACCGTTTATCTGTTTCGCAAAGACGCGAAGGAATATTATCACATCAACGAACAGCAGGTTTTCGACAAGGCGCTTGCGCTCTATGCCGACGCGCTCAAACTGGATCCCACGAATTTCCTGCTCGCGACCGATCTGGCGCAATCCTATTACGGCATCAAACCGACTCGAACCGAAGACGCGTTGCGCGCCTGGACCAACGCGTTGAACATCGCGACAACCGAAGTCGAACGCGAAGGCGTTTACCTGCATCTCGCGCGATTCAAATTGAACTCCGGGCGTTTCGCCGGGGCGCAAATGCACTTGAACGCTGTGACCAACGAAATTTACAAAACGCTCAAGGAACGTCTCCTGAGAAATCTGAACGAGCGCGAGAGCGAAACCAATCGCGCCGCCGCGTTTTCCTCAACCAACACCGCGAACGCGAAAACCGCCGAGGAAAAATAATTTTGCGGGCCGAAGCCGATTGACCTCCAGTCCGTTGCTCGACTTTGCGGCGTCATTTGTTACGTTTGTAGTCGTGAGCTTTGTCGCTGAATTCAATTCCCTGCCGCTCGATAATTTGGTCAAACGTTCCCAAACGAGCGGAATTTCCGCCGCGCGCGAAAGCATTTTAAAACCAAAACTTTCGCTGGCGGATTTCGCCGATTTGATTTCTCCCGCAGCCGGCGAATTGTTGGAAACGATGAGCCGCCGCGCGCACGTTCTGACGCGGCAACGGTTCGGAAATGTCATTCGATTTTTCGCGCCGCTTTATCTTTCCAACGAGTGCATCAACAACTGCAAATACTGCGGCTTCTCGCGCGATAATCCGATTCTTCGCGTCACGCTCACGGTGGACGAAGTTCTGCGTGAAGCCGCCGCGCTTCGAGAACAAGGCTTTCGCAATATTCTTCTCGTCTCCGGCGAGCATCCGAAATTCGTTTCCAATGGTTACATGCGCGAATGCATCAGCGCGCTTCACGCGGAATGGCCCGGCATTTCTCTGGAAATTGGCCCGATGGAAACGGCGGAATACCGCCCGCTCGTCGCGGCGGGCGCGGATGGACTTGTGGTTTACCAGGAAACGTATGATCGCCGGATTTATGCGGAAATGCACACCGCCGGACCGAAACGAAATTTCGATTGGCGTCTGGAAACACCCGAACGCGCTTACGACGCGGGCTTTCGGCGAATTGGAATCGCGGCGCTTTTCGGATTGGCCGACTGGCGCTACGAGGCATTATGCGTCGCGGCGCACGTGGATTATCTGCTGCGAAATTGCTGGAAAGCGCAATTGACCATTTCGCTGCCGCGCCTGCGTCCGTGCGCCGGTGAATTCCAGCCGCTCACGCATTTGGGCGACCGGGAACTGGCGCAACTGATTTGCGCGTTTCGATTGATGTTTCCCGACGTGGGTCTTGTGCTTTCGACGCGTGAATCGCCGAAATTGCGCGACGGTCTGATTCCGCTTGGCATTACGATGATCAGCGCCGGCAGCCACACTGAACCGGGTGGTTACACCGGCGCGGGCCGCGAAAAAATTCATCATACCGAACGCGGACGAATCGTGGAACTCGCGTCCGGTTCGAGCGAATGGGCGACTGCGGAAAATCGCGCGACCAACGCGACCGGACAATTCAACATCGCCGACGAACGTTCGCCAAAAGAAGTAGCCGACTCGATTCGGAAACTGGGTTACGAACCGGTTTGGAAAGATTGGGACGGCGCATTGACAGCATGAAAAAAAGTGCTGCCGACATCCTGTCGGGAGATCAAAAAGTTAAATTTTGACTTTTAATGATGAATCAAACGATTATCGCCAACGGCAAATCCATCGAAGCGCGGGTTCCGTGCTCAATTGAGGAATTCCTGATTGCGCAAAAACTTCTGCCGCGCAGCGTCGTCGTCGAACACAACGGAGATGCCGTCGCTCCCTCCGAATTTGCGCAACGCCGCCTTTCCGCCGGGGACCGGTTGGAAATCGTAAAAATTGTCGCGGGCGGTTGACCTCGCCACCGCACGTTGCCGTTGAGTTTTCAGAACTCGACGTTGAACGCATTTTCCATGCGCCCCGAATCACCGGAGTTTGCCGCCGGTTCCGGGGAATTCTCAAAGTCATACATTAAAATCTTGCCGATTGTTTCAATTCGGCGGCTTGACTACACTGGGGCGCTTTTTAATGACGCCGACGCTCTTAATTGTGGACGACGAGAAAACGACGCGCGAAGGATTGCGCGCCGCATTGGAGGATCGTTACGATGTGTATCTCGCCGAGGACGCAGGCGCCGCGATGGAATTGCTTGAACGCGAGCATTTCGATGTGTTGCTCACCGATTTTCGTTTGCCGAACGAGGACGGAATGAAACTGATCGCGCGCGCCAAATCACTTTCCAAACCGCCGGTTTGCATTTTAATGACGGCTTACGGCTCGGAGGAACTGGCCGTGGACGCGATGAAACGCGGCGCGGACGATTACATCGCGAAAGGGCGTTTGCAGATTGATGAACTTGAAATGCGCATTGCCCGCGCGTTGCGCCAGCAAAATCTTGAAACTGAAAACGTTTCACTTCGCCAGCAGTTGGACGCGAAGTTCGGAATGGAAAATATCGTCGGCGATTCACCCGCGATGCAGGAGGTTTTCGATATCGTGAAACAGGTTGCGCCGACCCGGGCGACGGTTTTGCTGCTTGGCGAAAGCGGCACCGGCAAGGAACTCATTGCCCGCGCGATTCATCAGCTCAGTCCGCGCGCCAAACAACCGATGGTTACCGTGCATTGCGCGGCTCTCTCGCCGTCGCTGCTGGAAAGCGAATTGTTCGGGCACGAACGCGGCGCGTTCACCGGCGCGCACGAACGGCGCATCGGGCGATTCGAGCAGGCGCAGGGCGGCACGTTGTTTCTGGACGAAATAGGAGAAATTGACGCTTCGATTCAGGTGAAGTTGCTTCGATTTTTGGGCGAGCGCACGTTCGAGCGCGTCGGCTCGAACAAAACGTTGACCGCGGATGTCCGGCTCGTGACGGCGACGAATAAAAATCTGGAAGAACTGGTCAAGGCGGGAACGTTTCGCGAGGATTTATTTTTCAGGCTGCGCGTGGTTGAAATTGTTTTACCGCCGTTGCGCGAGCGCGTGACGGATATTCCGCTGCTGGCGCAAAGTTTTTTACGCGAATTCACGAAGGAAAATGGAAAATCCGTGGCCGATTTTACCGCGGACGCGATGGACCTTTTGATAAAACATTCGTGGCCGGGCAATGTGCGCGAATTGCGAACGGCGATTGAGCACGC
>DASSNZ010000347.1:0-12581 GCA_035701135.1 Verrucomicrobiia bacterium | reverse complement strand
GGACGAGCGGATGGCCGCGCTGGTCCGGCAGCACAATGACGCGAATGTTCTTTGCCTCGGCGCAAAAACGACTTCGCCGGAAACCGCCCGCAATATTCTGGACGCTTTTCTCGCCGCGAAATTTGAAGGCGGCAGACATGAACGAAGACTCAACAAAATGGAAACGCAATTTATCAAACGCGAATTGAAACTGAAATCCGTGGACCCGGAAATTTCCGCGGCCATCGAGCATGAACGGATGCGGCAGCAGGAAAATATTGAACTGATCGCCAGCGAAAATTTCACCAGCCCCGCCGTGATGGAAGCGCAAGGCTCGGTGCTGACCAATAAATACGCCGAAGGTTATCCGAAAAAACGCTGGTACGGCGGCTGCGAAAATATTGACGTGATCGAGCAACTCGCGATTGACCGCGCGAAACAACTTTTCGGCGCGGAACACGCGAACGTTCAGCCGCATTCCGGCAGCGGCGCGAACATGGCCGTTTATTTCGCAATGCTCAAACCCGGCGACAAAATGTTGACGATGGATTTGTCGCACGGCGGGCATTTGACGCACGGCCACAAGGCGAATTTCTCCGGGCGATTTTTCGAAATCGTTCATTACGGCGTTCGCCGGGACGACGAGCGGATTGATTACGATCAACTCGCGCAAATGGCGCGCGAACACAAGCCGAAGATGATCACCGTCGGCGCGAGCGCGTATCCGCGAATCATTGATTTCAAGCGCATGGGCGAAATCGCGCGCGAAGTCGGCGCGTTGCTGCTCGCGGACATCGCGCACATCGCGGGAATGGTCGCGGCGGGCGTTCATCCCAGCCCGATTGAGCACGCGGATTTCGTGACAACCACGACACACAAAACCTTGCGCGGCCCGCGCGGCGGATTGATTTTGTGCAAAGAAAAATACGCGAAGGAAATTGATTCGCAGGTTTTCCCCGGAATCCAGGGCGGACCGTTGGAACACGTCATTGCCGGAAAAGCGGTTTGCTTCCACGAGGCATTGCAGCCGTCGTTCAAAACGTATCAGGAACAAATCCTGAAAAACGCGAAGGTGCTGGCCGAAGGTATGAAACAAAACGGATTTCGCCTCGTCAGCGGCGGCACGGACAATCACCTGATGCTTGTGGACGTCGGCGCGCGAAATCTGACCGGAAAAGATTGCCAGATCGCGCTCGATGAAGCGGGAATCACGGTGAACAAAAACACAATTCCCTTTGAAACCCGCTCGCCTTTTCTGGCCAGCGGCATTCGCCTCGGCACCCCGGCGGTAACGACGCGCGGCATGAAAGAACCCGAAATGGCCGCCATCGGCGACATGATTTCCGAAGTGTTGATGGACATCAAAAATGCCGACACATTGTCGAAAGTGCGCCAACGCGTCCGGGAATTGACCGGAAGATTTCCGCTGCCTTACTGAGCGTGACAGGTCGGTTCAACGCAAAGGCGCGAAGAAGCCAAGGCGCAAAGGATTCATAATGTCCGCGATCGTCTGAGGTATATCTCCCCCAATTCGTTCTTCACGGCGAAATCATTCTTAAAGTTCGCATTCAGGTAATTGAATTTAAACTTCGTGACTTTTGTCACGGTGAAAAATCAAATTTGTTGTCGTAATCTATCGCGCGGCGGCTCTTTGGTCGGGAAAAACAAATGACGGACAGCCAAAAATTGCTGATTGAATCCAAACTCAAGGATAGTCCTGGCGCCGCCTGGAAAAAACGAGCGAGCGGCTTTCATCAAAAGCCGAGGATTCTCCAAAGTCGAAGCCGGCGCAATGCCGCCGTCGAACGTGATTTCCGTTCCGAAAACGTATGAAATATATTTGAAACTGGAGCCCTTTCGAAACGCGTTGTTTCTGGAATCGGCCAGGCAAAACCGCTTACAGTTTTGGCCGGCTACAAGCCTCGGCAGTTTACAGTTCCAACGGCCAAATAACATATCTTCAAATCAAGATACGTTGATTTTTTGCTTGGCAATGGATGTTTTCTCGCCTAAGTTCCCGGCGTGAATGAAAGTCAGAATCTCAGTTCAAACGCAGAACTTCTTCGCCGCGCCTTGCAGGAACGCATCGTCATTCTCGACGGCGCGATGGGCACAACCATTCGCAGTTACGGACTCGACGAAGCGGCGATTCGCGGCGAACGATTCAAGAACGCGAAGAAAGATTTAAAAAACAACGGCGATCTTTATTCGCTCACGCGCCCGGATGTCATTTGCGATATTCATCGCCGATTTCTGGAAGCCGGCGCGGACATCATCGAGAGCAATACTTTTTCCGCGACGAGCATCGGTCAGAGCGAATTTTTCGTGGACGATCCGCGCGAACACGGCGGGCGGAAAGATCCGGAATTTTATCAAAAAATTATCGAGGACAAATTCCTCAACGATCTCGCGTGGGAAATCAACGAGCAATCCGCGAAACAATGCCGCGAATGGGCGGACCGCATTGCGAACCAAACCGGACGACCGAGATTTGTCGCCGGCTCCATCGGGCCGCTCACCGTTTCGCTGTCGAATTCGCCCGACGCTGACGACGCAAGTTTTCGCGTGGTCACATTCGACCAGGTGAAAGCGGCTTACGCGAATCAGATTCGCGCGTTGATCGCGGGCGGTTCGGACATTCTTCTGGTCGAAACGATTTTCGATTCGCTCAACGCCAAAGCCGCGCTGGTCGCGGCGCAGGAAGTTTTTGAGAAAGACGGAAAACGCCTGCCTTTGATCATTTCGGCGGCGGTTGGTCGCGGCGGAGAAACGATGATTTCCGCCCAGACCATCGAGGCGTTCTGGACGGCGGTGAAACATGTGAAACCGCTGGCGGTGGGATTGAATTGTTCGCTCGGGCCGGATTTGATGCGTCCATTTCTCGCTGAACTCGCGGAGAAATCGAGCGCGTTTATTTCGTGTTATCCCAACGCGGGCCTGCCGAATCCGCTTTCCGAAACGGGTTTCGATTTGCAGCCGGCGGACATGGCGCGTCATCTCGGAGAATTCGCGGAAAGCGGATTCATCAACATCGCGGGCGGCTGCTGCGGCAACACGCCGGAACACATCGCCGCGATTGCGAAATCGCTCGAAGGAAAACATCCGCGGGAAATCGCCGAACAACAGACGAACCGGAAAATTTTCCTCTCGCTCCGTGAGGAACGAGCGGGGAGAGAGACGGAGAGAGGGGCTTCTGATCTCAGTTCCTCCTCTTCCCTACCCAGTCCTCCGGCTTTGCTGGGAAAAGAGGGAGAAGATGATTTAGTTAAACGAGAATCCGACGAGACGTCGGATTCAGCACGCGGGACGCGTGCGCTCCCCACTGCATCGGATTCGCCCCGCCCGCTTCGTCTTTCCGGTTCGCAACCGTTCACGCAACAGGCCGGGACATTTCTGATGATTGGCGAGCGGACGAACGTCGCCGGTTCGCCGAAGTTCGCGAAATTGATCAAGGCCGGAAAATACGAGGAAGCCGTGGCCATCGCGCGGCAGCAGGTTGAGAACGGCGCGAACATCATAGATGTTTGCATGGACGAGGCGATGATTGAGGGCGTGCCGGCGATGACGCGATTTCTGCATCTGCTCGCGAGCGAACCGGAGGTTGCCAAAGTTCCAATCATGGTGGACTCGTCGAAGTGGGAAATTCTCGAGGCCGGTTTGAAATGTCTTCAGGGCAAGGGAATTGTAAATTCCATTTCGCTCAAGGAAGGCGAGGAAAAATTCA
The DNA here is from genome assembly GCA_035701135.1 of Verrucomicrobiia bacterium. Classification (GTDB taxonomy): domain Bacteria; phylum Verrucomicrobiota; class Verrucomicrobiia; order Limisphaerales; family DASXHY01; genus DASXHY01. The sequence goes on along the minus strand of DASSNZ010000347.1, from coordinate 8,878 downwards.
AGGAACAGGCGCGCAAAGTTCTTCAATACGGCGCGGCGGTCGTTGTCATGGCATTCGATGAAAACGGCCAGGCGGACACGTTCGAACGCAAGATTTCGATCTGCAAACGCTGTTACGATGTGCTGACGAACGAAGTCGGCTTCGCGCCCGAGGACATCATTTTCGATCCTAACATTTTGACGGTTGGAACGGGAATCGAGGAGCACAACAATTACGCGGTGGATTTCATCCGGGCGACGCGCTGGATCAAGGAGAATCTGCCGCACGCAAAAGTCAGCGGCGGCGTATCGAATATTTCCTTCAGTTACCGCGGCAACAATGTCGTTCGCGAGGCGATGCACGCGGCATTTTTGTACCACGCGATTCGCGCCGGACTGGACATGGGAATTGTGAACGCCGGAATGCTGGAGGTTTACGAAGAGATCGAGCCGGAATTGAAAGAGCTTGTCGAAGACGTGCTGTTGAATCGCCGGCCCGACGCCACCGAACGTCTCGTGACATTTGGCGAAAAACTGAAAGCCGCCGGTTCGAGCGAAGGCGCGGCAACCGGAAAAAAAGAGGAGGAATGGCGCAAAGGAACCGTCGAAGAACGGCTTTCGCATGCGCTGGTGAAAGGCATTGATACGTTCATTGACGCGGACACGGCGGAAGCCCACGCGAAATACGTCAAACCGCTCGCGGTGATCGAAGGACCACTGATGGCGGGCATGGGCATCGTCGGCGATTTGTTCGGCGCGGGAAAAATGTTTTTGCCGCAAGTCGTCAAATCCGCGCGCGTCATGAAAAAAGCCGTGGCGTATCTCACGCCGTTCATGGAAGCGGAAAAAGCCGCGCTCATCGCCGCCGGCCAGACCGTTCGTTCGCAGGGAAAAATCGTCATGGCCACGGTCAAAGGCGACGTTCACGACATCGGCAAAAACATCGTCGGCGTCGTGCTTGCCTGCAATAATTATGAAGTCATTGATCTGGGCGTGATGGTTCCGTGCGAAAAAATTCTCGAGACCGCAAAAAAAGAAAAAGCGGATTTCATCGGATTGAGCGGATTGATTACGCCGAGTCTGGACGAAATGGCGCACGTCGCGCGCGAAATGGAACGCAACGGTTTCAAAATTCCGTTGCTGATTGGCGGCGCGACCACGAGCAAGGCGCACACGGCGGTGAAAATCGCGCCGCATTACAGCCAGGCCGTCGTGCATATTCTCGACGCCAGCCGCGCGGTTCCGGTGACGAGCAATCTGTTGAACAAGGAAAACAAAACCGCGTTCCTCGGACAAATCCGCGCGGAATATGAAAAAATTCGCGCCACGCACAGAGGTCCGCAGGTGAAATTGCTTTCGCTTGAAGCGGCGCGCGCCAACCCCGCGAAACTGAACTACGACGATCTCCCAAAACCCGCGTTCACCGGCGTTCGCGTCGTGGACATTGGATTGGAAACATTGCGCGAATACGCGGATTGGTCGCCGTTGTTTCACGCATGGGAGCTGCGCGGCGTTTATCCGAAAATTCTTCAGCACGAAAAACACGGCGAGGAAGCGCGAAAACTTTTTGCGGACGCGCAGAAGTTGCTGGATGAAATTATCGCGAAGAAACTGATCCGCGCGAAAGGCGTTTATGGATTTTTCCCGGCCAACCGAATCGGAGATGACGTGGAACTTTATTCCGACGCGGAACGCTCCAGGCCGATTGCGAGATTTCATTTTCTGCGCCAGCAAATGGACAAGAACGACGGCACGCCGAATCGTTGCCTCGCGGATTTTGTCGCGCCTCGAAATTTGGAAAATGGAAATTCCGGTTCGCGAATTCCTGAAGACTACATCGGCGCATTCGCCGTTACGGCGGGAATCAATTCCAAAGCGCTGGTCGAACATTACAAGTCGCAGAACGACGATTACAACGCGATCATGGCCGAGGCTCTTGCGGACCGAATGGCGGAAGCGTTCGCGGAATATCTGCACAAGCGCGTTCGCGAGGAATGGGGCTACGGCAAAAATGAAAATCTTTCCAACGCAGAATTGATTGACGAAAAATATCGCGGCATTCGCCCGGCGGCGGGTTATCCGGCGTGTCCCGATCACACGGAAAAAGCGACACTCTGGAAATTGCTCGACGCCGAAAAAAACGCGGGCATCACGCTCACGGAAAGTTTTGCGATGTGGCCGGGCGCGAGCGTCAGCGGACTTTATTTCGCGCATCCAGAATCAAAATATTTCGCCGTCGGCAAGCTTGGCCGGGATCAGGTTCTCGATTACCAACAGCGCAAAGGCATGGAGCTTTCGGAAGTCGAGCGCTGGCTGAGTCCTTACCTGAATTACGATCCCGCGCAAATGCCGTCGCCGGTGGCGCAATAAGCACGGGCGAGACTTGGTAGGAAACCCCATTGCTGTTCGGGGTCTAAACCGGGATGTTCTGATGCAGGTCTTCCTCGCCGCGGGCCGCGAGGCGACTTTCCCGGATGCAAGCTTTAGATCAACCAGAGAATGCCGTCGCGATTCAATTGCGGCCGGAAGCCGGCGGTCATGTTTCGCTGGCGCTTAAAGGGCGACTGGACATCAACAGCACGGCGGTTTGCTGGCGCGAACTGGACAAACGCCTCCATCCACTCAAAGTCAAAACGCTCGACGTGGACGCGAGTCATTTGGATTTTTCCGGAGGAATCGGAATCGCGTTGCTGCGTTATCTGAGCGAAGGCGGCATGACGCCCGGCGCGCAAGTTTCCATTCGCGGTTTGAGCCGGGAATTGGAAAAGCTTTTAAGCACGTTCACCACCGAGGATTTTCGCGCGTATCAGCCGCACAAACCGGCAAACGTGCGGATTCCCGAGGAAATCGGCGCGTCCATCAAATCGCTGTTGCAGGATTTGCGCGAGCAGGTCGCTTTCATTGGAAGCGTTGTCGTTGCGCTGCCTCCGGCGATTGTTCGTCCGCGGCGAATGCGTTGGGGCGAGGTTCGGCGCATCATTGAAACCGCGGGCGCGAACGCGCTTCCTGTCATTGGGATTTTCAGTTTTCTCGTCGGGCTGGTGCTTGCGCTGGAAGGCACCAAACCTCTGGCGCAATTCGGCGCGCAACTTTACATCGCGGACGTGATTGGTTTTTCCTCGATTCGCGACACCGGCCCGCTGGTGACGGCGGTCATGCTCGCGGGACGGTCCGGCTCGGCGTTCGCCGCGGAATTGGGAACGATGAAAGTGAACGAGGAACTGGACGCGTTGACGACGATGGGTTTGAGTCCGGTGCGATTTCTCGTCGTGCAACGCATTGTCGGCGCGCTGATTTTGACGCCGCTCCTGACGCTCTACGCGATGGTGATGGGAATTCTCGGCGGCGTGATGCTCATGCGATTCCAGGGCTTTCCGCCGATGATGATTTATCATCAGATTATTGAACGCGTTCACATGGGCGATCTGTTTGTGGGATTGGGAAAAGCGCTCGTGTTTGGAATCATCATCGGCGGCGTGGGCTGTTTGCGCGGATTGCAAACGAAAGAAGGTCCGCAAGCGGTCGGGGTTTCAACGACGAGATCGGTCGTCGCATCCATTTTGCTGGTGATTGTCGCAAACACGCTTTTTTCCGCCGCGCAATACGTGATCACGCCATGAACGCGAACGGCGAACCCATTGTGGATGTCAAAAATCTCACCGTCGGCTACGGCGATCACGTCGTGTTGCGCGACATCAATTTTCAAGTGCGTTCCGGCGAAGTGTTCATCATCGTGGGCCGTTCCGGCAGCGGAAAAAGCACTTTGCTGAAACATCTGATCGGGCTTTATCCGCCGATTTCCGGCGAGGTATGGATTGAAGGAAAAAACCTTATCACGGCGGACCGAAAAGAACGTCAACATTTGCTGCGGCAATTCGGCGTTTTGTATCAGAGCGGCGCGCTCTTCGGTTCGATGACGGTTTTGGAAAATGTGCGTTTGCCGTTGGACGAATTTACGGATTTGCCAGACCTGGCGCGCGATCTCGTCGCGTTATCGAAATTGAAACTCGTCGGCCTTTCCGGCGCGGAACATTCCATGCCGTCGGAATTGAGCGGCGGAATGCAAAAACGCGCGGCGATGGCGCGGGCGATGGCGATGGATCCGCGCATTCTTTTTCTCGACGAACCGTCCGTCGGTCTCGACCCGATTACATCCGCCGGACTGGATCAATTGATCAAGGAATTGTCCGGCTATTTCGGAATCACATTCGTGATTGTCACGCACGAGCTGGACAGCATTTACGCCGTCGGCTCGCGCGTCATCATGGTGGACGACGAAACGCAAACCATCATTGCCGAAGGTTCGCCGGCGGAACTGCGCGATAAATCCGCCGATCCGCGCGTGCGGAGCTTTTTCCATCGCAAATCCACGCCCGACCAGTTGGCCGGCGAAACCGTTCCCGCATGAAAACCCGCACCAATGATTTTAAAATCGGCGTTTTTGTTCTTATCGGAATCGGACTGCTGCTCGGCGCGCTTTTCATTTTTGGCGCGTCAAAAATTTTCGAAGGCAAAACCATCGAAGAAACCTACATTCCCGACGATGTCGGCGGCCTGAAAGTCGGCGCGCTCGTCACGTTGAACGGCGTTCCGGTCGGCGAAGTCACGAAAATCAATTTTTCCTGGAACGTTTATCATCGGCCCGAGCCGCGTTACGTTGTGATTGAATTTCAAGTTCACAACCGCGTTTCACTGGTTCCGCCGGGAAAAGATTTCGCGCGGCACGTTCAGGAGGAAATCAACAAAGGATTGCGCGCGCGGATCAAATCCCAGGGACTCGCCGGCGCGACGGTGGTTTCGCTCGAATATCTTGATCCCGCCGAATATCCGCCGCTGAAAGTGCCGTGGAAACCCAGGCATATTTATATTCCCTCCGCGCCCGGACAATTCAGCGAAATTATTTCCGCCGTGGATAAAACGATGAGCAAGGTGAAGCAGATTGATTTTCAAAAAATCGGCGAACTGGTTCAGGACGATCTCGCGGCCGCCGAAAAATTGCTCAAGCATCTGGACGAAGCAAATCTCAATCAGGCCGGAACAAACATCAACGCGCTCGTCACCGATCTGCGCGGCGTCAGCGCGCAGTTGAAATCCTTCATCGGCCGGACCAATCAAATGGACCAGAGCGCGAACCTTGAAAAAATTTCCAAAAACGCGGACGACGTTCTTCTCGAATTGCACGCCGCCGTTGGCCGGTTGAATGAAATATTGACGAAATTCGACGCCGCGTCCCTGAATGAAACTTTGGAAAATATGCAGCGCGCCACGCAAAATCTGGATGACGCGGTGCGTGAATTTAAACAATATCCGTCCGGCGCTCTTTTCGGCGAACCGCCGCCGCCAGCGCGCAGCGTGGAACCTCCCAAACAAAATTCGCGATGAATTCAGAAATGAAAACAAAAAATCTTTTTTCGCGCTTTGGATTTCCGGATTTCAAATTTCGCGTTTCCGATTTTCGGTCGCGCTGGAAAAATTTTATCCATGAACCGGGACGCCTCCTCTCCCCGTTTCTCTCCTCCATTCCGAATGGAGGAGAGGGTGCCCAAAAGGCGGGAGAGGAGGCGCTCATAATTCAAGGATTCAAAGCGCGAATTTTTTCGAAGCAATCTCTCCTGGCTTTCGCGCTTTCACTTCTCTCCGCGTTTTTCCTGACCGGCTGTTTATCGCGCCCTAGTCTGGTGAAACAGGATTTTACATTTTCACCTTCCAGCGCGACAACATCCGCCGCGCCGAAAAATGGACGCGTGTTAGGCATTCTCAAAATTCGTATCGCGCCGTCATTCGACAGCCAATCGCTGATTTATCGCACCGGAGAATTTTCCTACGAGCGCGATCCGTACGCGGAATTCCTCGTTCCGCCCGCTGAAAGCATGGAAGCCGCGATTCGCGAAGCCTTTCGTCAAACCGGCGTTTTCAGCGAAGTGACCGAGCCCGGCGGAATTCTCAAGCCGAACATCGTCGCTGAAATTTTTGTCGGCGCGCTCTACGGCGATTTCCGCGATTCCACGAACGCGGCGGCGGTGCTTGCGATGCGCGTTAATTTTTTTAACGCAACGAACGGCGCGCCCGGAGAAGTGTTGCTTCAAAAAAATTATAGCCGCAGTATTCCTTTGAAAACGCGAACGGCGGCGGCGTTGATGGCCGGGTGGAACGAAGCGTTAAATTCAATCGTGAAAGAATCGGCGTCGGATCTTGCCGCAAAATCCGGCGGCGAACCGAAGTGAATAATGTGTCGCAACAACACGCAATCGCGCGGAAAAACAAACACGCGGCGCGATGGTTCTGGATTTCCGGCAGCTACCTGATTGCCGCGGCGTGTTTGTTCTGGTCGCTGCACGACATTCATTTCCGCGAATTTTTCCATTCCGTCGCCGGGATTCGCTGGCCCTGGGTCGCGCTGGCGATTTTTCTTCAACTGCTCACCTACGTTTGCGTCGCGTGGGAATGGCAATTTCTGCTTTGCCCGGCCGGTTACGTTTCGATGCCGCGATTGACGCAGGCGGTTTTCGCCGGACGTTTTGCCAATGACATATTGCCGGTGCAACTCGGCTATCTCGTGCGCGTTTTTCTCGTCGCGAAATGGCTGAAAAAAAATGTTGCGACGATTGTTCCGTCGCTGCTTGTGGAACGGCTTTGGGACGGACTCTGGCTGGCGATTGGAATTTGCGTGATGGCGTTTTTCGTTCCACTCTCGCCGCAACTGCTTCGCGCGAGAAATATTCTGGCCATCGTCGTCGGAACGGGAATCGCGCTGGTGGTGTTTGTCGTTTTTCGGAACCGGAGGAAAACATCCGCGTCGCGAAATGAAATTTTTTCGCGCTGGAAATGGATTCGTAAAATCACCTCGTTCGTCGAGCGAATGTGCGACGGCGTTCACCGGATTGGCAGGTCGCATGTGCTGCCCGCTGTTTTGAGCCTCGCGTTTTTAAAACTGCTCATCCAGGCAATGTCGTTTTACGCGATGATGTGGGCGTATGGATTTCGATTTTCCTTCTGGATTGGCGTGGCGGTTTTTCTGATCGCGTATCTCGGCATTTGCGTTCCCAGCACGCCGGCGGGCGCGGGATTGTTTCAGGTTTGTTCCATCGCGGGTTTGCGAACGTTCGGCGTGGACAAAACCGAGGCCGCCGGATTTTCGCTCGTCGCGTTTGTGCTTTTGACTCTGCCGTTGCTGGTCGCCGGATTTCTGGCTTTCGCCCAAAGCGGCCTGACCTTTCGAAATCTCAAAAACGAAGCCGACAAATGGGAAACCGAGCGTCGCGGGTAAAGGAAGTTCGCTTCGGATAATTGGATAAATGGATTTCCGGATTGGAACCTGGAACTTTGCGCCTGAAACTTAAATCCGTTTTCACCCGCAGAATCCAATTGTTCAAAGCGCGCGTTCCTCCTACGCTGGCGCGAATTGTTCACGGGCCGAACAACGTTGAACAAAAAAATGTAACCCGGAATTATGGCGAATTTTTTTTTAGGGCTTGATTCAAGCACGCAAAGCTTGAGCGCGGTGCTGATTGATTATGACCGGCGAAAAGTTGTTTATGAAAAATCCTTGAACTTCGACGGCGCGCTGCCGCGTTACAAAACGCGAAACGGCGTTTTGCCCAATCGCGATCCGCTCGTGAAACACAGCTCGCCCATGATGTGGGCCGAAGCGCTGGATCTTTTATTCGCGGCGATGAAAATGGACGGCGTCGCGCTCGGGAAAATTCTCGCGATCAGCGGCAGCGGACAACAGCACGGCTCGGTTTATCTCAATCATCGCGCTGATGACGCGCTGGCGAATCTCGGTTCGGCCCGCAGTTTGAAAAGCGCGTTGCGCGGAATTTTTTCGCGTCCGACCTCCCCAATCTGGATGGATTCCTCGACATCGCGCGAATGCGAGGAAATTCGCGGAAAACTCGGCGGCGTGAAAGCCACCGCGCAAAAAACCGGTTCCGATGCGTTTGAACGTTTCACCGGACCGCAAATCCGGAAACTTTACAAAATCGAACCCGGCGCCTACGCCGAAACAAAACACATCGCGCTGGTCAGTTCGTTCATGGCATCGCTGCTCGCGGGAAAAATCGCTCCGATTGATCACGGCGACGGCGCGGGCATGAACCTGATGGATATTCAAAGCAAAACCTGGCTTGCGGACGCGCTTAAAGCAACAGCGCCGGATTTAAAAAAGAAACTGCCGCCGATCGCCGCATCTTCAAAAATCATCGGCGCGATCAGTCCGTATTTCGTCAAGCGTTTCGGTTTCCATCGGGCGGCGCAAGTGCAGGTTTGGTCGGGCGACAATCCATGCAGCGTGATTGGATTGGGTTTGATCAAAGAAGGCCGCGTCGCGATCAGCCTCGGCACAAGCGACACGTATTTCGGTTCGATGAAACGCTGTCGCACGGATGGACACGGCGAAGGACACGTTTTCGGTTCTCCGACGGGCGATTACATGACGTTGATCTGTTTCAAGAACGGATCGCTTGCGCGCGAAAAAATTCGCGGGATTTACGGAATCAAAACCTGGAATGCCTTTGGCAAAGCGCTCGCTTCGACGCCGCCGGGAAACAACGGCGGAATTCTTTTGCCGTGGTTCGAACCGGAAATCGTTCCGCGCGTCAACCGCCCGGGAATTCATCGTTTCGATCTCGATGAGGAAAACGCGGCGGCGAACTGCCGCGCGATTACCGAGGCGCAGATGATGACAATGCGCTTGCATTCGCAATGGATGAAAGTCCGGCCGGAATGTATTTATGCCACCGGTGGCGCATCGAATAATTTGCCGCTGCTCCAGGTGATGGCGGACGTGATGAATTGTCCCGTGCGGCGAATTGAAATTTCGAAAAGCGCGGCGCTCGGCGCGGCGCTTCGCGCCGCTCACGGATGGTTGCTGGAATCCGGAGAAAAACCGGATTGGAAAA
>DASSNZ010000346.1:0-15698 GCA_035701135.1 Verrucomicrobiia bacterium | reverse complement strand
GGACAGATGAAAGGTATACGAAAGTTCGGCAATGCACCATTGCCGCAATAATAATTATATCTGTCGGATTTTTAGTAGTCGGTATTAGACGTAAAAACCAGATGCGAAAATAATTTGCTGCATGAAATTCACAATAAACATTCATAAAATAACTAAAAAGATGAATAAAACATTCAGGAAAATTGCGGGCTTTGTCGCCGTTGTGTTATCGGCATCATTATGCACATACGCATCCTGCTATAATACACCGGCAATTCTGTGTATGACAGCTGGCAGCGGACAGGTATCAGGAGACTGTCAAGTCAACTGCCTCTGTCCCCATACACCAATTGATCAGTTATGCATTAGACACTATACTATAACGGTTCATTGGACCGACAGCTCAAACAACAGCTTGGCGTGTGCTAGTGGTTCTAAATATGACAGTTGCCAACCCTTTCATCTTACTAGCGGCTGTTCCTACTCGAAAGAAATAGTAATTTGTCCTTCCCTTTCCCCTTACCCGCTCACCTGCATTCCTACCCTGTCTTATACAAATGAATCCGGCCCTCGCGATGGAGTCGTTGTTGGCTATCCCTGTGGAGGATGAAGACCGCTCCGATGTCCAAGTAGGTTTTATGTAAGGTGATTGTGCAAAAAAAACTAATTAACGTATTTGAGCGGTCGGCAGGCGCAATACTACTGGTGACAGGGCTCTCCAAGATAGTCAGTGGTTTTGGAAATGCGATGATTTTGCATGATTACGATCCTGTCACCGGTTTACAATTCGTCCATTTGATGCTTATCGCGGGTTTAATTGAACTGGGAGTAGCGGGAGTATGCTTCTCCAAGAATCAGTCGATCGCGGCAACATCAATCGCATGGCTGGCAAGTTGTTTTGTGATCTATCGGGTTGGGCTTTTTTCGTCGGGATGGAAACGCCCGTGTATTTGCTTGGGTGGCTTTACCGACGCAATACATATTTCGCAGAATTCTGCTGATACAGCTATGAAGGTTATTCTCACATACCTTTTAATCGGAAGCTACGGTACTCTGTTCTGGCTTTGGAAGCAAAATCGGAACACGCCGCTCAACACAAGGTCAAAAGAAGCAAAAGTTCCAGTGCCAAAAAATATTTCATAACATCTCAGTCGATCCGAATTCCCGGCGATGGTCTGTAAATCAACAGCCACAATCCTTAAAGCAGTTGCTGTGGCTTTTTGTTCGATAATATTTTTATTTGCGGAGCAACTCACTGGATGTGTCGGTATCATTGGTTCAATTTTTCACGAAATCCGCGCCACCTTTGGAGACTCAGGCACGCAATGGATGGTGTCATTATGCTTCGGAATTCACTTTGTAACATTTTCTTTTCTTCGATTTCGTTCAAATAAAATCACAAATCCCACACTTTGGCTGGCTGGCGCAATTTTCATCGGAGGAGTTGCCTATGCTTTCAAATATTCGCCTTCAATTCAGGCTTTGACTTTGCTCGGCGGCGCGGTGATCGGCTTGGGAGCGGGCTTTCTGAAATGTGGAAAGCGGAAAACTGAAAGTGGAAATAAAACGGATTGGGGAGTTTTGATCGTTAGGATTCTTGTGGTTCTGCTGGTGGGTGCATCCGTCTGGAATGGGGACGTCATGCACAGTTTTGAATATCGTAGCAAAATGCGTTGGTCCGGTCCTTGGAATAATCCAAATAACTTTGGTTTGCTGATGGGAGCGGGGGTGGCGCTCGCCGTTGGCGGCGCTGTTTCGAGTTTGGGGTTTCGAGTTTTGAGTTCCGAGACAGAGGGAAAATACAAAGCGAGAATCAGGAAATGGTGGAAATGGAGTTGCTCGGTTTTGTGCGTCATTGCGGCCATTTTCATGATGCGCGGGCTTTTTCATAGTTTCAGTCGCGGGGCGTGGATGGCTTCGATATGCGGCTTGGCATATCTCGCGGTTAATTGGTTTCGAGTTCGGAGTTTCGAGTTGAACGGTTGCTTAGTAACCAAGGTAGGGCGCGTCACTCCGTGCGCGCCGGAACATGGCAGATACGAACGCGGCGCGCACGGAGTGGCGCGCCCTACCATTAAAGACTTTTTCAATTCCCTGTCATGTGTTTCGTGGTTAAAGAAAAATATCTTCGCTGCGAACGTTGGTTCCTCCTCTCCCCGTCCCTCTCCCCCGCTAATGGCGGGGGAGAGGGTGTCCGAAGGACGGGAGAGGGGGCTGACCCAACAACGAGATTTACTTTCGTGTGATTCCTATGTTTCGTGGTTAAAGAAAAATCTGCTTCCGTTATCCGTTATCGTAATTTCGGTAATCGTTCTCTTGTTCTGGCAGTTCCGGCATACGGAATGGGTTCCGGCGCGGCGCGCGTTCTCGGCGGCCAACGCAAACGATTTCTCCTGGCGAAATCGTGTCGCAGCATGGGAAGGCGCGTTGCAAATCATGGCGGAGCATCCATGGCTGGGCGTGGGCTGGAACAGGCCGGAACCGTTGTATGATCATTACTATCTGCCACCCAAGGTTTCCGAAAGCGCTGCAATTGAAATGAACGATTATTTAATGCTCGGTGCAACGCTCGGCGTTCCGGCTTTGTTTTGTTTCTGTATGTATATCTGGCTGTCGCTGGGCGAAGTTCCAAGTTCCAGGTTCCAGGTTTCAACCTGGCAACTTCGGGGAGCGCGCCCGCCTCGGGCGCTGTTTTTCGCGCCCTCGCGGAAAACCTCTGTGGCTCGGGACGATTCCGAAGCAGTTGGTTTGTCTCACGCGTCTGAGGTTGAATGCGAGGCGCATTCAACTGCGCCCGGGGCGGGCGCGCTCCCCGGTGCGGGACCCAAAACCCAAAACGCAAAACTCGAAACCAAACATTCTCCACCCTCTGATTGGCTGAGCGCCACATGCCGCGCCGGCGCGCTCATCCTGGCAATCGGATTCTGGTTCGACGGCGGATTGTTCAAGCTGGCGACCGCGTCGGTGTTCTGGATTTTACTGGAACTTGGACAAACGGATTTTCCAGACTTGAGAACGGAAGCTTCCAAGGCGTGACGCAAATTTCAGACACGGATTCCACGGATTTTCACGGATTCGATTTGTGTTAATTCGTGCAATTTGTGTCAGCTTTTGATTTCCTGAACGCCATGTCCATCGAGAAGCAACGCAGATTTTGTATTTCTCGGCGCGGCTCTTTCCTGTTGCTGATCATCGCACTGTTTCTCACTGCATTGCTTTGGGCCAGGGCGCGCGATCCTTTTCGTCGGGTCGAGTTTTCTTTGAAAACCGCGCATGGCAAAGTCAAAGGAATGGCTGTCATGCCAAAAGAAGGAAGGAGTTTTCCAGTCGTTATCTTTCTTCATGGCTCGGGCGGAAGCGTTCTTCAAAGCGGAAACGACTTGCGGCTATTTGCGGAACAACACCTGACGGCGGTGGATATTGATTACAGTCAAACAAACCGGGCTTATTTTGACGAGGAATTTATCGCGTTGCAGAACTATCTCGCGCGGCAAAAATGGGCACGGAAGAATGTGTCAGGTGCGATGCATCAGGTTTCAGGCGGAAAAGAAGATTCCGCCCTCTCATCTTCAATCCTTCATCCTCTATTTTCCAAGAAGCCATCCGCAATCACCTGGGTCGGCTTTAGCCTGGGATCACAACGCACGCTCAGTTTTCTTTTAAGGCATCCGGAATCCCGACCGCAGCTTTATGTGCGGATGGCGGGCGGTTGGGTGGATGAATTGGGAGACAAGCCGCCAGAGAATGAGACGATAGATAGGAATTCAAATTCTGCTGTTTCCATCCCATCAGCCAGCAATCATCAACTATCTTCCCTTACCAACACTCATTTTCTTCTCATTCATGCCGAGCAGGACGACATCTTTTCAGTTTCGGACGCGCGACGTCTGGCAACCTTGCTCAAAACGAACGGAGTTCCGGTCGAACTTCATATCTTCCAAAATGTGCCACATTGGTTTGGCGATGATCGAGATGCGCTGATGCGCTGCGTTGCGGAATATTGCGCGAGATTTTTAGACACGGATTTCACAGATTATCGCAGATTTCCTGATCCGTTGCGACTGAACGTGCGCCGGTTGTATTTGCATTATTGGGTTCCATTCGCGCTGCTGTGCGGATTTGTGCTGGTCAGAGAATTCCTGCGCTGGCGAAAAGCGACGTTGGCTATTCCGCGCGGCAACTCGGGAACCGTAATTGTTTGCCTGGCATGGATATTGGGAGCAGCGGCAATTCTGGATACGGCCTTCCATCTTGGTCTGCCGCGATTGCAAGCGACAGATTCACGCTTGAACCTTGCGGGACGCTGGCTGATCGAACCGAAATTGAAAAGCGATTTTGATTGGCTGGTGAGGAGCTTACAGAAGGAGACAAAGGAACATCCATCCAAAGCGAAAAACAAGAGGGTTACTGTTGGAGCCTTATTGGATAATGTGGAACTGGCGAATTACAATCGCAAACTCGTCAACTGGAAGGTGGATGACGATTTCTATCGAAGGTTTGTATTGTCGCCGATGATTGAAAACTCGCGGCGCTCTGATGAGACGCTGCTACCTGAGTTGAATTGGCGTCGTCCGTTGTGGGAAAGTTTTTATCCCCGAATTCGGCATGAGAGCGACGCAGATTCTGCCGCGCGGATCGTGGTCCGCTTTTTGCGCGAACGCGTGACGATAGTTCCGGGAACGATAGAACCTTGCGGAATTGAAACCATTTGGGAAACGGAGCTTACGGATTCCGAAGGCTTTGAGCAAATCTATGTTGCCGCGTTGCGTTCGGTGGGAATTCCCGCGCGTCTTGGCCTTGACGGCGCGGCGGAATTGTTTGCGAACGGCCAGTGGCATCCCGCGCCGCGTCCGATTATTTCAACTTTATTGAATCACTAAATTGCTCGCGAATTCCACGAGTTTTGCGGAATCTTTGGCTATGACTCGCGTGTTGTCCGAACAACTTTTTTCCGAAGCGCTGAAATACATTCCCGGCGGCGTCAATTCCCCGGTGCGCGCGTTTCGCGCCGTTGGCGGCCATCCGTTTTTCGTCAACAACGCCAAAGGCTCGCGCGTGTGGGATGTGGACGGAAATGAATATCTCGATTACGTGCTGACGTGGGGGCCGGCGATTCTCGGCCATGCGCATCCGAAAATCATTTCCGCCGTCAAAACCGCCGCGGATCGCGGCACGAGTTTCGGCATTCCAAATCCGTACGAACTGACGATGGCAAAACTCATTTGCTCGCTCGTGCCGAGCGTTGAAAAAGTGCGCATGACCAATTCCGGCACGGAAGCCTGCATGTCCGCGATTCGCCTCGCGCGCGGTTTTACCAAGCGCGACAAAATCATCAAGTTCGACGGCTGTTACCACGGCCACGCGGATTCGCTGCTCGTCAAAGCCGGTTCCGGCGCGCTCACGTTTGGAAATCCCGACAGCGCGGGCGTTCCCGCTGCGTTCACGCAACACACGATTGTGCTGCCGTTTAATGATTTCGAAGCGGTGAAAGCCGCGTTTGATGCGAATAAAAATCAAATCGCGGGAATCATTCTTGAACCCGTTCCCGGAAACGCCGGATTGTATTTGCCGAAACCGGGTTACCTGGAATTCCTGCGCGAAATCACAAAAGCTCACGGCGCGCTTCTGATTTTTGATGAAGTAATGACCGGCTTTCGTTTGGCAAAAGGCGGCGCTCAGGAACGTTTTCACATTTTGCCGGACCTGACGTGTTTCGGAAAAATCATCGGCGGCGGATTGCCCGTGGGCGCGTTCGGCGGACGCGCGGAAATCATGGATTTACTCGCGCCGACCGGGCCGGTTTATCAGGCCGGAACGCTCAGCGGAAATCCGCTCGCGATGGCGGCCGGCATCGCGGCTTTGGAAGAACTCGAAACCGGCGGCGCTTACTGTCATCTGGAGGAACTCGGCGAGCATCTCGAGATGGGAATGAAAGACGCCGCGAAATCGGCGGGCGTGCCGGTGCAATTCTATATCTGCGGCTCGATGTTTTGCGCTTATTTCACGAGCGAACCCGTCCATAACGTGACTGACGCGATGAAAAGTGATCGCGAGCGATTCAGGAAATATTTCCACGGCATGTTGGATGAAGGCATTTATTTCGCGCCATCGCAGTTCGAGGCCGGATTTATTTCCACGGCGCACAGCATGGCGGACATTGAAAAAACGATTTCCGCGTCGGCGAAGGTGATGAAATCGCTGTAGCGTTTTTCCGTAGCGCCAAACCGAATTCAAAAACAAGTCGCAATTCGGAGAACCGCTTTCAAATTGTGCGAAGCGGTTTTGTGCGATAGCTTGGGCGGATGTTCGATTCGTTAAGCAGCAAGCTTCAAAACGCTTTCAAAAATTTGCGCGGACTCGGAAAAATTTCCGAGGAAAACGCCGCCGATGCTTTGCGCGAAGTCCGTCTCGCGCTGCTCGAAGCGGACGTGAATTTCAAGGTCGCCCGCGATTTCATCGAGCGCGTCAAAACCAAATCGCTCGGCCAGGAAGTCATTCAAAGCATTCAGCCTGGCCAGCAGATCATCAAAATCATTCACGACGAACTCGTGAATCTGCTCGGCTCGGAAAACGACGGCCTGAACCTCAGCGGAAATCCCGCTTCGATTCTCATGGTCGGCCTCCATGGCTCGGGCAAAACCACGTCCAGCGGAAAACTCGCGCGGCTTTTGCACAGGCAGGGACGCCAGCCGTTGCTCGTTGCCGCCGACGTGTATCGTCCCGCCGCGATGGATCAATTGGAAACGCTGGCAAAACAATTGGATCTGCCGGTTTTTCTCGTGCGCGGCGAAACGGATGTTTTGAAAATCGCGCGCGGCGCTCTGGATTTTGCGCGCGCGAACAATCGCAATACGCTGATTTTCGACACCGCCGGGCGATTACAGATTGACGAACCGCTCGTGAAAGAGCTGGTTCGCCTGCGCGATCTCGTGAAGCCGCAGGAAATTTTGCTCGTGCTCGATGCCGCGACCGGCCAGGAAGCGGTAAACGTCGCCACGCATTTCGACCAGGCGCTGAACGTCACCGGTTCGATTCTCACCAAGCTCGACGGCGATGCCCGTGGCGGCGCCGCATTGAGCATGAAATCCGTCACCGGAAAACCGATCAAGTTTGCCGGCGTCGGGGAAAAGCTGGATGAATTCGAGCCGTTTCATCCCGGGCGCATGGCGTCGCGCATTTTGGGAATGGGCGACGTCGTCAGCCTCGTCGAACGCGCGGCGGAAGCAGTGGATGCCGAGGATGCAAAACGGCTGGAAGAAAAAATGCGCAAAGGCCAGTTCACGCTGGAGGATTTTCTCGAGCAATTGCGCCAGATGAAAAAGCTCGGTTCGCTCGAAAGCATCGTGGGCATGTTGCCCGGCGGCGCGGAGATGTTGAAAAAAGCCGACATGTCGAAACAGGAAAAAGAATTCCGCCGGATGGAAGGAATGGTTTGCGCGATGACGCCGCAGGAACGCCGCAACCCGCAGATTTTGAACGCGAAACGGCGCATCCGCATCGCAAAAGGCAGCGGCGTCACCGTCGCCGAAGTGAACACGATGCTGAACAAGTTTTCGCAGATGCAGCAGATGATGAAGAAGATGGGCAAATTTCAGAAAATGATGATGAAAATGGGCGGCGGCCTGCCTGGAATGTTGCGGAGATGAAAAGCAAAAATTCGGCTTTTCCACGAACTTGCGCCGTGCGAAGCCGCAACGTAACCTGCTGAAATGACTGAAATTATTTTTCAAGTCGAACCGTGCGCCGAAACAGGTGGTTTTGTTGCGCGGTGGGATGCGCCGGAGGGCGGCGGCATTACGACCCAGGGCGATTCGTTCTCGGAACTTGACGCGATGATCACCGATGCAGTCGGCGGTTATTTTGAATCAGACAACCGTCCCAAGCGTGTCCGATTGCATTTTTCCCAGGATCCTGTTCTCGCAGTAGCGTGAAACTGCCCCGCGATGTGACCGGTCAAGAAGCTGCGCGCGCGCTCAAGCGCCTCGGCTTCATTCAACTTCGTCAGACCGGCTCGCACTTGATTCTTCGCAAGACTGGACGGACGGTTGTGGTGCCGCAGCATAAACCCATTAAACCCGGGCACGCTCAAAGGAATTATCGAACAAGCCGGATTAACACTCGAAGAATTCACAGCGGTACTCTAATTTTCCATGTCGTATCTGCTCGAAGTTAAAAATCTCAAAGTTCATTTTCCCGTGAAACATGGCGTGCTTGGCCGCGCGCGTGAATTTGTAAAAGCGGTGGACGACGTGAGCTTTTATATCGAACCGGGCGAAACGCTCGGGCTTGTCGGTGAAAGCGGTTGCGGAAAAACCACGCTGGGCCGCGCCATCGTCCGGCTCGTGGAACCGACCTCGGGAAATATTTTTTTTGAAGGCGAAGACCTCGCGAAATTGAGCGGCGCGGAATTGCGCGCGCGCCGCCGGCGATTGCAGATTGTTTTCCAGGATCCTTACGGTTCGCTGAATCCGCGCATGACAATCGAAGACATCATCGGCGAACCGCTGGATATTCATCGTTTGGCGGACTCGAAATCCGCGCGGCGAAAACGCGTCGCCGAATTGCTGGAATCCGTCGGTCTCGATCCCATTTACGCGCAGCGTTATCCGCATGAATTCAGCGGCGGCCAACGCCAGCGCATCGGCATTGCCCGCGCTCTGGCGGTCGAGCCGAAACTGATCATTTGCGACGAGCCGGTGAGCGCGCTGGATGTTTCCGTGCAGGCGCAAATCGTCAATCTGCTTCAGGACCTGCAACGCGAACGCGGCATCGCCTACCTGTTCATCGCGCACGATCTCGCCGTGGTTGAACACATCAGCCGACGCGTGATGGTGATGTATCTCGGCAAAATCGTTGAAACCGGCGACGCAAAAGAAATCATCCGCGCGCCAAAACATTCATACACTCAGACGCTGATTTCCGCCGTGCCAGAAATGAAAACGGAATAACGATGACACGGTGAATTTCCAAAAACATTCAAACGCGCGGAAAAAATCCGGGCGGCGAAATATTTTCAAAATTCAAAACCAAACGAAAAATATTTACGCGCTGCTTTTCGCCGCGCGACTCAATTCCCAATTTCAGGAAAAATTCGCGATGCGTTCCGCCGCCCAGGCGCGCGCGGCTTCAGGAGTTTTGATTTCATCCTGCAATTGTTTCTCGCGAAGTTCCGCCAGAAACGCGCCAAGCGCCGGCCCAGGTTTCATTCCCATCGCAATCAGGTCGTTGCCGTTCAACAGCGGCGGAATGATTTCCGGAATTTTTTCCAGCTCGC
Organism: Verrucomicrobiia bacterium; assembly: GCA_035701135.1. Lineage (GTDB taxonomy): Bacteria > Verrucomicrobiota > Verrucomicrobiia > Limisphaerales > DASXHY01 > DASXHY01. Next base: position 6,445 of record DASSNZ010000346.1, on the reverse strand, counting down.
GCGATTGCTCCACTAAAAAATCATAAACGTCCAGCCGCCCGTGCGAGCCGAGGCAATCCAGCCGATGCAAGGCCAGTTCGAGCGGAAACGTCTCGCGCATCAGCAGCCGGCGCAGCGTGGATTTTCTCATTTGCAGCGCGTCTTTGAATTGCATGTGACATCGCACCGCCGCGACGACCGCCTCGATTTGCTTTCGCGGAAAACGCAGCCGTTCCAGAATTTTCTCCGCCATTTCCGCGCCAATTTTTTCGTGCTCGTAAAAATGAATGCTTCCCGTTTTCTCGTCGCGCGATGCCGTCAATGGCTTGGCAATGTCATGCAGCAAAACCGTCCACGGCAATAACGGATCGCCGTCGGGCGGCATCAGGCTCAGCATCAAACGCAAGTGATTGAACACGCTGCCTTCGGGATGATAATCCGGCGATTGTTCGCAACGCGCCGTCGCCTCCACCTCCGGCAAAATCGGCTCGAGCAATTTGCTTTCGCGCAGCAGTTGCAGTCCGCGCGCCGGAGCGTTTGCGTCTTCGCCCGGCGAAAATAATTTTATCAGTTCGTCGCGCACGCGTTCGGCGCTGATGGTTTTAATGCTCGGAGCATTCGATTGAATTGCGGCGAACGTTTCCGGTTCGATCTGAAAATCCAGCCGCGCCGCGAATCGCACAGCCCGCAGCAAACGCAAATGGTCCTCCGCGAAACGTTCCGGCGGCGGTCCAATCGTACGAATAATTTTCGCGCGCAAATCCGATTCGCCGCCGACCCTATCGCGCAATTCGCCGCGCACGGGATCAAAAAAAAGTCCGTTCACCGTAAAATCGCGGCGCTTCGCGTCGGCCAATGCATCGCCGAAGGTAACGTGATCCGGATGGCGGCCATCGTGGTAATCCGCTTCAGCGCGAAACGTGGCGACCTGGAATTGTTGGCCGTCGGCGAGAACGACCATCACGCCAAATTTTCGGCCGACGGGAATGGTGCGTTTGAAAAGTTTTTCAATCTGTTCCGGCAGCGCGGAAGTGACGATGTCGTAATCCTTCGGCTCGCGTCCAAGCAGCACATCACGCACGCATCCGCCAACCCAGAACGCGGAAAAACCCGCCGCCTGCAATTGCCGCACAATTTCCGTGGCCGTCGAACGCATTCCTACGGATACCGCGTCGGCGATATTTTTCAAAATGGAAAAGTTGTTCCCGGCTTTGTTTTGTCGGGCAAAGTTCGGGTAACAACCCAATTGCGGATTTCGCGATTCGGCGCGCAAATCGTCGTTGCGGAATGCGATTACTTTTTGTCCATGACAGGTTCGGCGCGATGGCCGGCGCGGAAGTCAATTTGCTGTTGACCGCGACGGCGTTGAAGAATCGCGGTCACTCGCTTGCAATTCTTCACGGGCCGTCAACGGGAAAAAGCGAATCCGATTGGCGCGAAGTTTTCTCCGAAACATTTCCGCTGAACCCGCAAAAAAATTCCGCGCCGGCGCTCGACGCGCTTCAACGCTTTGAACCCGACGCGGTTTATGTCCATAAAATGTCTGATCTCGACGTGCTCGGCGCGCTGGCGAACGGCGCTCGTCCCGTGGCGCGAATGGTTCACGATCACGATCTTTATTGTTTGCGAAGCTACAAATATTTTCCGTTGAGCCGCCGGATCTGCTCGCGCGGCGCGGGATTGTTTTGCGTTTTTCCGTGCGGCGCGGTTCTGGCGCGAAATCGCGAAAACGGATTTCCATTTCGCTGGCGAAGCTACTTTGCAAAAAGAAAGGAAATTCGCCTGAACCAACGCTTTGCGCGCATGATCGTCGCGACGGAATTCATGAAACGCGAATTGCTGCGAAACGGTTTTGACGCGCGGCGAATTGAAATTCACGCGCCGGTTCCGAAATGCGAAAATGCCGCGCCGCAAAGTTCCTTCGACCGCCGAAATCTGATTCTTTACGCCGGACAAATCATTCGCGGAAAAGGCGTGGACGTTTTGATCGAATCGCTCGCCCGCGTGCGCGTTCCGTTCGAGTGCGTGATTCTCGGCGACGGCAGCCATCGCGCGCGTTGCGAGGCATTGAGTCGTAAACTCGGGCTTGCAGGGAAAGTTCAGTTCAAAGGTTATTTGCCGCCGCGTGAATTGCAGAAATTTTACGCCGAAGCGAGCGTGTGTGTCGTGAGTTCCGTCTGGCCCGAGCCGTTCGGTGCGGTCGGGCTGGAAGCGATGCGAAACGGCCTGCCGATTGTGGCGTTTGATTCCGGCGGAATCGGCGAATGGCTTGTCAACGGCGAAAACGGTTTTCTCGTGCCGTGGATGAATCGCGCGCAATTCGCCTGTCGCGTCGAGGAGTTGCTCAACAACAAATCGCTTGCGCGAAAACTCGGCGAACGCGGACGGCAATTCGCGCGGGAAAAATTCGGATTCGAACAATACATTTCCGGTCTGGAGATTTTATTCGCAAAAATGACCGGCAAATCTGGCGTCGCATGCGCCGCATGAAAAATCAGCGCGCGCCGTTGCTCGTTGCGATTGTCGGCGGCAGCGGCGCGGGAAAAACCTGGCTGGCCCGGAAACTTCAGGCTGCGCTCGGCGATGACGCGGCGCGCATTTCGCTCGATGATTTTTACCGCGACCGCTCGCATCTCTCGGAAACGCGGCGCGCGAAAATCAATTTCGATCACCCCCGCGCGATTGATTGGACATCGCTGGAAAATGTTCTCGAGGATTTGCTCGCCGGAAATTCCGCGCGAGTGCCCCGCTACAATTTCAAAACGCATTGCCGCGAAAAATCGGAAGCCATTTTCGAGCCCAAACCCATTGTCCTGTTCGACGGCCTTTGGCTGCTGCGACCCCGCCAACTGCGGGAATTGTTTGATTTTCGGATATTCATCGAATGCCCGGCTGAGAATCGTTTTCGCCGGAGATTGACGCGTGATTTGCGTTCGCGCGGGCGCACGCGGGATTCCGTGCGCGAACAATTTCAACGCTCCGTCGAGCCAATGCACGAACGATTCGTCGAGCCGCAAAAACGTTGGGCGGACGTTGTCCTCGACGCGAATTTTGGCGGGCGCGAAATCAACGATTTGACGGAGCAATTGAAAAGCATTCGCGGCCGGAACGGCTTTCGGGACATCTCATTTTTTCCGGCAGTTTCGAGATTTTAAAAATTTATTTCGGTTTTAGGTTCGCGGCGGCAGCCTATGGGCAAAGGCATGAACGAGCGGCAAACCGATTTTGAATTGTTGCAGGATTTCATCCGGCGAGGAAACCAGCACGCGTTTGCTGCCATTGTCCGGCGGCATCTTGACCTGGTTTACGCAACGGCATTTCGAAAAGTGGAAAGCCAGGGCGCGGCTCAGGAAATCGCGCAAAACGTTTTCGCGGCGCTGGCACGCAAAGCGTGGCAGTTCGCGTCCGACGATTCGGTTCCGGCGTGGTTGTATCGAACAACTTTGCTCGAATCCAGGGAATGGCTGCGCGGGGAACTTCGCCGCCGTCGCCGCGAACAAACCGCCGCCGAACTCGGCACGACCATGAATATTCCCGATGAACAATCCGCTTTCCGCGCGCTGCTTCCATTGCTGGATGAAGCGATGCTTTCCCTGCGGGAACGCGATCGCGCGGCGCTATTGCTGCGTTTTTACGAAAACCAATCGTTGCGCGACCTCGGCGTTTCGCTCGGCATCAGCGAGGACGCAGCGCAGAAAAGAGTCGCCAATGCGGTGACAAAGCTTGCGGAATTTTTTCAACGCCGCGGATTTCGCTCCGCGACGGCAACCGCCGCAGTCGCCGCGCTGGAACATTCCGCGTCCGCCGCGCCCGCCACCGTGGCGGTTTCCATTGTTCAGACTGCAATGCAAATGGCTCCGCCGACAATGACAGGACTCGCGGGAATTCTGGCGAGATTAGCGAGCTTTTCGAAGACACAAGTGGCGGCGGCTTGTGTTGCAATCGCAGCCGTTCCCGTCGGCTGGCAATGGCAACAACATCACGCAGCAAACTGGCGCGCGAAACAAATTCAACTTCAGCTTGCGGCCGTTCAAAACGAATATTCGACATTGCAAACCGAAATCGAGCGATTGCGTTCCGGTTCGCAGAAATTGGAAACGTCCATCGCCGAGATAAACAATGAGGAAACGAACCAGGCCAAATCGGCGAATGAATTTGACGCGTGGAAAGCGCGGGTTCGCGCCCGGCTCATGGCCGGCGATTATCAATGGCCGGACGATTTGCCGTTCGTGCGAATTCCAAAATCCGCGCTCAGGCAAATCAATGTTTATTCGCCGATTCACCCGCCCGGAATTTTGGATTCGACAGCGCGCGAGCTTCTGGGTCTGACACCACAGGAACGCGGGCAAATTGAAGACGCGTTGAGCAATCATTTCGAAACGGTAAATCAGTTGATTGAAGCAAGCGCTTACGAAACGAACAAACCGACTCATGCCTTTGTTCCGAAGTCCGCAATTGCGAGCGAAATTTTATTTGTGCCCGCGCTTGGCGATCAGGTGAAAGCGAGCGGCGACGAACTCGAAACCAATTTGCGAAATATTTTGGGCGACGAACGCTGGCCGCTGGTTGAGAAACAACTGGAAACGGGAGGAACCGATACACCTCGCCGGGTTTTAAATCTCGACGCCGGCAAAGAATCGCAGGAAATCGCGCTGTGGATTCAGAAAAACAGTGAAAAATTTTCCGTGTATTATGGCTGGTCGGGAGGTTACTCGTCGTTCAGTTCCGGCGGCATTGCATTGGACCTATTTCTGCCAGGCGCGGCTGTGCCGGGAGGAATGGATGTCTGGGAATTCCTCGGCTCACGCAATCTGCCGGACTCTTTGGCGCGGCGCGCAAAGGAATGGATCGAGAACCAAGCTACGAGCCGGCTCGGAAAGGAAGCCAATCCATGAAAAAATTATTTCTCGTTTTTGTAATTTTCGCCGTCGGGACAAGCGTGTTCTGCGCGTTCCAAAGCACGACCATTCAATTGCGAAACCACGCGGCGGCGGATTTGGAGAATTGGCAGGCGCAAACCCAACGTGTTGCTCAGATGAGAATCGAACGCGAAAGCCTCGAAGAACACGTTCAAAGTTCCACGCGCGAATTGAATATCCTGCAACACGTCGCTATGTCGCGTTCGGTGAAGGATAAATTCATTCCAAAAGTCGGCCAGCGTTTGTCCCCTGCCGAACGCGAAAAATTATTGAGCGAACTTGGTTTCGATTGGAACAGCACTGGCGATTATCTCATTGTCAGCAAGGAAACTTTGGAGCGGATCGGCCTGGATGGAATGAAAGGATCGAAATTAAGCGATGTCGTGAGCGAGGTGCTGGCGATTACGCCGGGCGAGCAAGCCGCGATTGACGGCATGACCGCGCAATTGACTGCGGACTACAAAACATGGGCGGAATCGCATGTTCACCGGAATGAGCCGTCGGGCGATGTCGTCGCCAGTTATTCGCTGCCGGTGGACGCGGAATTTTCGCAAACCCTCAGCAACGCATTTGTCGGCGGAGTGCTTGGAACATTGGGCAATGAACGCGGAAATTTGTTATTGGATTACTCGCGTTCGTGGATGATTTCGCTCGGCATGGAAAATTTCGGAACCACGCCGCCCGCGACAATGATCGTGAAACGTTATCCGAACGGCGATGATCGTTTAAGTCTGGAAACAAAGCAGGCCGGCAACACTATGCGAACGGATGTCTCGCCGTGGCAGCCGTTTCCCGAAGCGTTTCTCCCGCTTTTCCCCGGCGGTTGGGCCGACCTTGCGAAGCGGGAAGGATTTGAACTGCCGAAATCGTTTCAGAAAAAAGACGCGAACCAATCCTGATTTCCAAACGCTGAATCTTACCAAAGCGCCAAAAACCGGCGGGAAGTCAACGCATTGAATTTTTCTCGCATCATTTCAATAGTTCATTCAAACGGCATTTGTGTTTGAACGTCCATTTGGATTCCCAGGCGGCTCAAGGTCGTGCCTTCGTCGAGGCTCAGTTGCGAAAGATTTTTGTTGTAATTATCGAGCGCCTGGATTTCCGCGCCGCGTGCGGCGGTCAGGTCGCGTTGCATTTGCAGGACCGTGTAAGTCGTGCTTTTGCCCTGCTCGAGTTTTTTCTCCTCGGCGTTCAATGCGTCTTCCGCGTATTCGCGCGCGGCGCGCGTGGCGGCGACCCGCTCAAAGCTGGCCTGTGCCTGTTTAATGTCGTCGTCAATTTCCCGCATGATGTCGCGTTCCCAGCGTTTCACGGTAAGCACGGCCTGTTGCATGGTGACTTTGGTGGATTTGTAATTATTTCGCGCGGTGACATTCGCCAGTGGAATGCTGATCTGGCCGCCGTAAGTGTAAAACGGCCGGTCGGTTTGTTGAACATCGTAAAGCGCGCCGCTGAATTCGCGGCCAGAGCCGTTGTAACCGTAAGTCGCAATCACATCCACTTCGGGAAGCAACTGGTTGCGATCATATTTAAGCTGAATGCCCGCG
>DASSNZ010000345.1:0-10972 GCA_035701135.1 Verrucomicrobiia bacterium | reverse complement strand
GTTTGGCGATGAGCGGGCGCGCGATGCTGGTGCCGAGGAAATATTGGCCTTCGTAAATCGCGCCGGATTGCAGCATCGGAAAAATGAAATCGCGCGCGAATTCCTCCTGGAGATTATCAATGTAGATTTTCGCCGCCCCGGTGTTCTTTGCCTTTTTTTCCAGCCCGCGCAATTCGTCCTCCTGGCCGATGTCGGCGCAGAACGCGATCATTTCGGCGTTGTATTTTTCTTTGATCCACGAAAGCAGCACCGAGGTGTCGAGGCCGCCCGAATAGGCTAAAACGATTTTCATGCGCGGAGATTAAACCGCCAACCCGCCGTGTCCGCAAAAGGAAAATGATGGGAAAATCAGCGCCAGGCAAAGCGGCGAAATGTTTATCCTCGGAATTTTTTCTAACCGTTAATCTTCGCTAATCCGGCTGATTTACCGAATCATCAGCGAAGATGAGTGAGGATTAGCGGTTAAAATTTTGGCCAGACATTACTCCCAACCGTGCATGGAATCGTAGCGGAAGGTCATCTCGTTGGTTTTGTAGCCGTTGTACCATTGCGAGTGACCGTCTGCGAAAAGAATATTCTGGCCTTTGCCGTGCGCCTGCCAATCTTCCGCGGGCCAGCCGTTGTCCAATCCGCCGACGCAATTCTGCGTGTAATCATCCTTATCTGAATCGGTCGGTTCAAAATCCAGTGTGTCGCCGGACAAAACATACGCGACGGGAAAACGAATCAGCGTGCTGTTCACCGGCGTGGCGTTTGATGTGATAATAAACGCCGCCCGCGCTCCGTTGAAATAATTAAATGCCGATTGGCGGTTGACCGGCAGAAGTTTGTTGGACGGACAATGAAAAACATTCGTGTTTCCGACATACGGAAAAAGCTGCTGCATCCAACTCAGATTTGTTTGCGTGCCTGTCGTGTCCCACGGAATCGTGCCGCCGGATTCCGGATAACGTCCGTTGGCATCGTCCGCATACATCGTCATGCCGAGTCCGATCTGATGCAGATTCGAGTTGCAGCGAATTGTCCACGCCTTTTGTTTCGCCGTTGCCAGCGCGGGCAACAACATGGAGGCCAAAATCGCGATGATCGCAATGACGACCAGCAGTTCAATCAACGTGAACGCGTTGCGAGCGGAAATTCTTTTTCGCAGTTTCATATTTTATCTTCCTTCCGGGCTGCCGGGAAAACACCAAAGCTCGTTTTTCGTGCCGTCCAGCATTTCGCCGGTCCAGGTCATGAGTTGAATTAGCCGGGCCGAGCCGTCAAAAGCGCTGACCAACGCGACTTTACCGTGGCGTCCGCTGGTGTTTTCGTCCGGGCTGCTTGCGCCGTCGTTGAAAAGAATTTTATTATCCTGCTCAGTATTATTCGCGCCTTCCCAGAATGCCACGCCCTCGGGAGATAATTGCGTCAGTTTCACCGCCGGATTCAATCCTCGCCCATAACCGCAGACCGCGCCGTTCATCACGTAGCTGGAAATCTGCTGGCCGCGCATTTTAAAAAGCGCGGTGTTCGTATTGTCGCTCGGGCAAAAAAACATTTTCTGATTTCCGAGAATCGGCCAGAAACTGCCGGTTTGAATTTTATATTGCGCCGTTCCACTCGCCGTGGGATCGAACGTGTAAAGCCAGCCTTCCGGATGAACATCCTTTACTTCGCCGGAATGCCAGTTCGGCCACGGCATGATGTCGTTGTTGTCCGACGCGATGAGATTAAACGCAACGCCGAACTGCTTGAGGTTGTTCAAATCCACGACGCGATAACTGCTTTGCTTCGCTTTGGACAACGCCGGCAACAGCATCGAAGCCAGAATCGCGATGATCGCAATGACCACCAGCAATTCGATCAACGTAAAACCCTTTCTGAGATTCATGGAAATTCAGACGTTGCGCGCGAAAAAATGCTTCAAACATTTTTTAAAAATCAAGCGTTTCCGTCCGTTGTGGCGGCGCTTCAACTCAATTCCAATCCGCGGAAATTCGGAACGAAAAACGGGAAAACCGGCGGCGGAATTTCAATGATCGGCTGGCGGAAGAGATTCCTTTTTCGCCGCTGCCCGCCTGCGGGGTTTGACTTTCGGAGCGTCGCCCCACAAAGCTTCGAGGTCGTATCGTTCGCGGACATCCGGTCGCATTACGTGAACGATGACGTCAAAAAAATCGAGAACGATCCAGGCCGTGTGCAATGTTCCATCCACGGCGCGCGGGCGGATATTGAATTTGTCGCGAAGATTATCCGTAATTTCATCCACTATCGCGCGGAGATGCGGCTCGCTGGTTCCGGACGCGATGACGAAATAATCCGTTACGGATGACAATTCACGCACGTCGAGAACGAGAATATCTTCCGCCTTTTTGTTGTCCGCGTATTCCCGGCAGAGCAGGGCCAGTTTCTTTGAATCCATAGTTCGCGCGGATAATTAACCATAATCCGCCGCCAATGAATACAGATAAAAACGGCGCGAGAAAGAGGATTTCCAAAACGGGAATGAGCCGTTGCGAAAATCCGTTTCGTATTTTTCGTGGCGTTTCAACCGCGCGCCGGTCAATTCAGCGAAACCAAACCCTGCGAGATCGCGAATTTGGTCAGACCGGCGACGCTGTGAATGTTGAGTTTGCGCATGATGCGTTCGCGATGCGTCTCGACGGTGCGCACGCCGACGCCGAGTTGGCTGGCGATTTCCTTGTTGCTCAATCCGTCGGCGATGTGAACCAGCACTTCGCGTTCGCGGTTGGTCAATTGTTGGGCTTCCGAATTCGGCGTGCCGGTTCCTTTCACGTATTGATTGAGCGCGGCACGGGCGACTTCAGGACTGAAAAACGCCTCGCCGGAATTGACGGCGCTGATGGCGCGCAACAATTCCTCCGTGCTCGCGTCCTTGAGAACGTATCCGCGCGCGCCGGATTGAATAATCCGCAGAACGTAATCCGTGTTGCTGTGCATCGAGAGAATGAGCACTTTGACTTTTGGCGCGTCCTTGCGAAGCAGATCCGTCACCGCGAGTCCGTTCATGTGCGGCATATCAATGTCCATCAGAACAATGTCCGGCAACATCTCGCGCGCTTTCCGCAAAGCCTCGCGTCCATCGGCGGCTTCGCCGATGATCTCGAGGTTCGCATGTTGGGAAAGGCAGGAAGCGATTCCTTTGCGAACCACGGGATGATCGTCCACCAGCAGGATTTTGATTCGTTTTTCAGCTTTGCTCATGCGTGTCGTATTTTTGTTTTGAAACGAGGATTGAATGTGCGCCGACAACCCGCCGGAGGTCGAGGATCGAAATGGCGGAATTTTCGACGCGCTTTCGTGACGGGAAATCAGTTGATCGGTTTTCATAATTCAGTTCGAGCGGGACGAGCCGGGAGAGCGGCGGCGGCCGGTGAATTTGGGCGTGGCAATACGATGGATTCCGGAGCAGGCGCGAAAAGGAATGTTTCTCCGGCTCCAGGAAAATTTGGAAGTGCCGAGACTGACGGCGCGATTTCGATTTTGATTGAGTTTCATAAGCGTCCATTCGTTGTCAATTTCGAGAACAAGTGTAGCTCCGCATCAAAAGACGACAATCGGGGCGGGGCGGGTTTGAATCCCGGTGGAACGGCGAAAGAAAATCCCGGGAAATCCCCGGTGGCGGCGCTGTGGAAAAACCGGAATGAAAATATCGGGTTTTGCGAAACCGTAAAAATCGGGAAGCCATGAATCCATCAGCCCGGCGTTTCCCGCTGGCTCCAGGATGTGGCGTATTGAGTCAATTCCGACGCGTCTTTCAAATTCAGTTTTCGCTTAATCTGCTCGCGATAATATTCAATGGTTTTGACGCTCAGATGAAGTTCATCCGCGATGTCGCGCGTTTTTTTCCATTGGCCGATCAATCTGAACACTTCCATTTCGCGGTCGCTCAATCCTTTGACCGGCGATTCGTGAATATCCGTCTGCCCGCGAACCTGCTGCTGCAACATTCGCGCGGCCAGCGCGTCGCTCACATAAACCGCTCCGCTGAGCACGCGATGAATCGCCGTCAGAATTTTGTCAATCGCTTCCTCTTTCATCAGGTAACCGAGCGCGCCAGCGCGAAAGGCGATTTCCGCGTAAATGGATTCGTCATGTCCGCTGACGACAAGAATCGGCAATTTGGAATATTGCGCCTTGATGTTTCGCATCAATTCCAGACCGCTGCTGTCCTTCAACGAAATGTCCGCGATCACCAGGTCGGGTTTGAGTTTTGAAATCGCTTCCAGCGCGCGCCCGGCGTTTTCCTCCTCGCCGCAAACCACCATGTCCGTCTGGCGGTTGATTACCTGCGCGATTCCGAAGCGGACAATCGCGTGATCGTCCACGATCAAAATGCGCGTTCTACTGTCGCGATTTTCCTTTTGTTTTGACTCGGCCATGCTGTGCGGATTTATGTGCCGCCGGATTGAGCGGATTCGTTATCTGAATCCGGCGCATCGCCAGTTTGCCTGATTTCCTCCATGCCGCGCAACTCTATTGGATGCCGGAAATTTTTTACGCGCGCGCGCCGACAACTTCACGTTGTAAAAACGAACGAAGAGACGGAATCAGATCGCGTGGAAAAAATTATTATTGCGCCTGGGGCGGTTGCGGCGGCAACGCGTGTCCGGGATAGGAACACGTCGGTTCTTGTCCAACCGCGTTCAATGTGTAGGTTCCGCCCGACGGACATATTGGCAATTTGTTGCCGCGCAGGTAAGGCGCGATGTCGCGTCCGGTCGGAATCGCCGTCGCCGGTTTTCCGTTTTCCAAAGCCCACTGCTGTTTTGCGCCGTCCAACTGGCGAAGATTATTGATGCACAGATTGCGCTGCTCGATTTGCTCGCGATGCACAACGGCGTTTCGCAACTCCTGATTTTGAGTTTGCAACGCCTGCAATCGTTCCGTTCCGCTCTGCGCCGCGTTTGCCGCCCGCGCCTGCGCTGTTTGCAACTGGTTGGAAAGTTCGAGATTGTCCTGTTGCAACTTGCCGAATTTATTTCGCAGGCCCAACAACTCTTCCTTGTCCGGCTGAAATGCGGCAATCTGCTCCGATTGCGCCGCGATCTGATTTTTTGCGTCCTGCAAATCCGATTGCAGTTGCTTTGTCTGCGCGTTTTCTTGGCGCAGCTTCGCAAGCTCCGTGTCCTTGGCCGCGCTTTTCACATAAATGGTCGCCGCCGCGGCACTCAACCCGAGAACCAATATCCACGGAATGATGACTTTCGCATTCATGTAAGCACGTTGCGCATTTGTAACGAAATTCGAATTGAGATGTCAAAATCAAAGGAGCACGCGCGAACGCGGCCCGGTGAAATTGCTTCTGATTCGCGTCATTTGCTAAAGCTCATTTCGCCTGAACCGATTCTTCGTTCAGCAGTTCGCGCAATGACGAGTTCTTCGAATTCTTTTTCGGTTTGTCCGCGGTGACGTGCTCGGGCGCGTTGAAATGTGGCGAGGGAACATGCTCGGCGGCCATAATCGCTTCGATTCGTTTTACAATTTCCGGATACGCGGCCGCCACATCGTGAGCTTCGGTGGGATCGGTCTGGAGATTGTAGAGTTCGAGCGGCGCTTCGGTGCCCAGACGATAACCTTTCCAATCGCCCCAACGCACGGCTTGTTGAAAATACGGCTCGTAGATTTCGAAGTAGAGAGAATCGTGGCGCGCCATCTGTTTTTTTCCAAGCAAGGTGGGCAGAATGGAAATGCCGTCAATTCCCTTAGGCGCCGGAACGCCGCACAAATCCGCCGCCGTCGGCAAAAAATCCACGAACGACGTCAGCAAATCGCTGGTCGTGCCGGGTTGAATCCGTCCCGGCCAGCGCACAATGAAAGGCGCGCGAATGCCGCCCTCGTAAAGCAACCGTTTGTAGCCGCGCAATCCTCCGGTGCTGCCCAGCGGAATAAATTCTTCGTTCGCGCCATTGTCGGACGCAAAAATCACCAACGTCTTTTCGTCAATGCCAAGTTCCTTCAGTTTCCGCATGACGCGACCGACATCTTTATCCACCAAACCAACCATCGCGGCGTAATTTTTGTCTATGTCCGGCCACGGGCGATCGGTGTACGGCGCGGTGTCGGGAATGGTGTAATCCGCGTGCGGCGGCGTCCATGCGGCGTAGCAGAAAAACGGGCGATCCTTGTTTTGCTCGATGAACTTTAATGTCTCGTTCGCAATGCGGGTTTGGGAATAATTTTGCCAATTATGTTTTCCATCCTGAGGAACCGGCACGTCGGCGCTGTTGCGGATCAGATGATCGGTGTAATAGTCGTGCGCGTGGGCCTGATCGTAATAGCCGAAAAAAACATCAAAGCCTTCCTTCTCCGGCACGCCGGTCGTTCCGGGATTTCCGAGTCCCCATTTCCCGAAACCGCCGGTCGCGTAACCCGCTTCGTGCAACAGACGCGCCACCGTCATCTGGCCGGGCGGCAGGGAAAGCCGGCCCTTGATGCCGCCCCTTTTCGGACGGTTGGCGCGGACCAGTTCGTGACCGGGATGCAGACCCGTCATCAAAACACAACGCGAAGGAGCGCAGACGGCATTGCCGCTGTAGGCCCGGGTGAACTTCATTCCCTCGTCTGCCAGCCGGTCAATATTAGGCGTGGTGCCGTAGCGACAACCATAAGCCGAGAAATCTCCAATGCCCGCGTCATCGGCGAGAATGAAAATGATATTTGGCGGACGATCCGCAGCGTGAGCGGAAGGCCGGCCGATGACGGCAAGGCAACCGGCCAGCAAACATACAGCGCGAAAAAAACGGGAGGATTGTCTGCTCATAAATTTTCGCCGATTGACTGCGGGACTTATTCGATTTTTAAAATGGTGCGCGAGGCGGGGGTCGAACCCACAACCTTCGGCTCCGGAGGCCGACGCTCTATCCAATTGAGCTACTCGCGCGCTGAATTCGCAGGCGATTGCCGGACGTTCGCCGCGATGCCGCGATTTCGCGTCCGTTTGAATCTTCCCGTGAATATTACGCCCGCGACAAACCTTCCAGCAAGCAAATCCCGATTCGGGAAAATTTTGGGCGAAATGTAAATCAATTTTTGGTAGAACACAGGGGAACTTTGCGCGGAGCCTTTAGAGCAATGGCTCGACAAACGACTTTGATTGATTACTTGTTTTAAACGGCGGCGCACCTGAGCACATGCACGAAATACTGCAAAGTTTTTGCACTGATTTTTGTATAAATTCAGTTGCCGCGGCATTCTACGCAGGTTTGGCCTTTATCACCCTTCGTCGCAGAGACCTCTGGATGCGTTTCCTTGATGCAGGCGAGTTGTTTTGCATGCGCCTCGGATTTTCCAAAAGAGTGGCTGGTTTTGGGAGGGGATTTTCCGAAATCCGTTTTGTTGCGATAAGCTTGACATTTTTTGCAGTTGGTTTTCTGCTGCTTGCCATTGGAAATGCGGCCGCCTATTTCTATTTTCGCCACCGATGGGCTGAGATTGGGCTCTAGTCTATGGCCGAGAGAACTTTTCAATAAAGTGCTGGAAGCTCAAAGTTCAGATTCGATAATGGCGCTGAAATTCTCTTCCCGAAACTCGCATTGTGCGAAATCGGAAAATCTGCTTTATTTGCAGGAATGAATTTCTTCGTTCAGCGCAGCGAATTACACGATTTGTATGACAAGGTGGCCGCCGGCGAACGCATTTCGGAAGCGGACGCGATGCGGCTTTTCGAGAGCAAGGATTTGAACGCCATCGGCGCGATTGCCGATCTGGCGCGGCAAAAAAAAGTCGGCAATCACGCCAGTTACATCATCAATCGCTACATCAATTACTCGAATTATTGCATTCTCTCCTGCCAGTTCTGCTCGTTCTCGCGCAAGAAACGCGACGCGGATGGATTCCAGTTTTCGGTTGAGGAAATCGTCGAGAAAGCGCGCGAAACCCTGAAACTCGGCGTCACGGAATTGCACATTGTCGGCGGCCTTCACCCGTCGCTTCCGTTCAGTTATTACAGGGACATGCTGAAAGCGTTGCGCGCGTTGGATGTCAGCGGCACGGGCGTTTCGCGGCTGAATCTGAAATGTTTTACCGCGATTGAAATCCTGCATCTCGCGTGGCTCGCGAAAAAATCCGTCGAAGAAACCTTGCGGGAACTCAAGGACGCGGGACTCGATTCGCTTACCGGCGGCGGCGCGGAGATTTTTCGCAAGGAAGTCCGTTCCGCAATCGCAAAAGGAAAAGAATCCGCGGAGGAATATCTGGACGTGCATCGCACCTGGCACAAGCTTGGCGGGCGCAGCACCTGCACGATGCTGTTTGGGCATGTCGAATCGCTCGCGGATCGCGTGGATCATTTGCGGCAATTGCGCGCGTTGCAGGACGAGACGCGCGGATTTGTGGGATTCGTTCCGCTGGCGTATCAGCCGCGCGACAATGACATTCCGGTGGAAAACGCGCCGACGGGTTTTGATTCGCTCCGCACGATCGCCATCAGCCGGATTTTTTTGGATAACTTCGATCATATCACGGCGTATTGGGTTGGCTTTGGTCTGAAACTCGCGCAAGTGGCATTGAGTTACGGCGCGGATGATTTGCACGGAACGATCATTGAGGAACATATTTTCCACATGGCCGGCGCGACATCGCCGCAATTGCAAACTGAAGCCGCGATGGTCAAAGCCATTCGCGAAGCGGGGAGAATTCCGGTGCAGCGCGGCACATTTTACGAGCCGATTCGCGTTTGGGAAAATTCCTCCGCGCCGGCCGCGATGGAAAATTCCGCGCGCTCGAAAATGTCCGAAGACAATCTGGCGACCGCGTGAGCATTGTTACGTGAAAATGTCTTTGATTTTACGATTTCAGATATATGAGTGCATTGGAAGCGTGCGTTGGGCCATGATGTTTTAACCACTCGAGATGTCGGCCATTCGGATCAGGCGATGCCGACGAAGCAGTTTTGAATTTTGCCATTGCCGAGAATCGAGCGGTATTGACTCTGAACCGACGTCATTTCATTCGTTTGCATCAGAATCACCCTTCAGATACCGGTATTATCGTCTGCAAATTTGATCCGAATTTTCTCGCCCGGGCCGAACGCATTCACAAAGAAATTGCCGGACGCGATTCGTTAAGTGGACAATTGCTTCGCATCAATCGGGAGTAACTTTGCGCGCTCTCAATCTGATTTACGGACTCGATTTCAGGAAATTGGATGACTTCAATCTGTCATTTCGCCTGTTTTGATTGCGGTTTGCGGCGCGTCGGATAAGTTGGCCGCGTGAAGCTCTCGGTCAAAAGTGATTACGCCGCGCGCGCCGTTCTCGAATTGGCGCGGCATTTTCCGACCGGCAACGCGATGCGCGTCGAAGACCTCGCTTCCAAACAGGGCATTCCCGCCAATTACCTGATTCAGATTTTGATCGAGCTTAAAGCGCAAGGCATTGTCAAAAGTATGCGCGGCAAGGAAGGCGGCTATCTGCTGGCGCGGTTGCCGTCGAAAATTTCCCTCGGCGACGTGTTGCGCGCGGTGCATGGCGAAGTGTTTGATACGCCCGCGTTGTCGGACAGCAATTGTCCGCCGGAATTGCGTCGTGCCTGGCAGAATGTGAAAACCGCCGTGGACGCGGCGGCGGACCGGATTTCCTTTCAGCAATTGGTGGACGAAGGCGCTGAGAAGGAAAAGATGTATTATATTTAACAAGCGCGAATTCAAACTGATTTGCGATGCGCAGAGCTGCAGTGAGACGGAACGCAGAATTATCATATCATGATATCAAACAGAAGCTCTCACGCGGATTGATGCTGAGGATCACTCATTGCTGAATTTGCAATATTTATGAGCATCAATTGGAAATGGAATGCTCCCGTGAGAGGCGTGTTTCGTATGACCGCTGGAGTTTTGGGTGTGCTGTTTATTGCTATGGGCGCCTTGCTTGTTTTCACTGATCATCAGACTCCATCAAAACAGTATATGCAATGTTTGGATTTGGCGCGTTCTTTTTGATTGTGGCAATACGGGGTAGATTTGTGAAACGCGATATTGGTTAAAAAGATTTGTAATCCCCGGAAAAGTGTTTCCAGACTTCGCGAGTATTGGATTGGTCAGAGTGCCAGAGCTTCTTTTGCGTTTCCGCTGTTTCTTCTCAGTGTCTGCCGCACTCGCGCAGCCCGGACATCGAGAAACCGCGGACTATTTTTGAAGAACTTGGAACAACCTAAAAAGCACCTCCCGCAATTTTCATTCCGCAATTCCGCCAGGTGGGGAATCACCCCATACGAAAATGCGAGGCGCGCCTTTTATCTTTTGTTCCGAATGGCACACTAAAGAAACAAATGGTTTCGTTACGGCTGAATGCCACGACGAACAACGGACTGACAGCCGTGAAAGCTTTAGTTGAAGAAAATAAAACCATCAATTGCGGAAGCGCCGGTTCCGCGGCATCCCATGACTGAATCCCAATTAGCGCCGCTCGCCGATTGGAGCGACATGGGCGAGACCGAGCATTTCGTCCAGTTTTACGAAACCGACGCGTTTCTCGTGAAATCGGTCGCGTCCTTTATCGGCGCTGGACTTGGCTCTGGCGACGGAGCGATTGTCATCGCCACAAGCGGACACCGCGTGGCATTGCGCGAACGTCTGGCGGCGCAAGGCCTGGATGTCGAATCCGCCGAAACGGACGGGCAACTTGTGCTTCTCGACGCGAACGAACTTTTGTCGCAATTCATGCTCAACGACATGCCCGACGAATTACTTTTCAATGAAGTCATCGGCGGATTGGTTGAAAAAACCGCGAACGGCCGGCGCGGCGTGCGCGCGTTCGGCGAGATGGTCGCATTGCTCTGGGCGGATGGAAACCATGCCGGCGCGATCGCGCTGGAAAAACTTTGGAACGATCTGGCCGCGAGACATTCCTTTGCGCTTTTTTGCGCGTATCCGATGAGTTTTTTTGACGGAACAAAAAACGGCGATGCATTTCTTCATGTCTGCGGCGAGCATACGCGCGTGCTTCCCTCTGAAAGTTATGCGGGAAAC
>DASSNZ010000344.1:0-5010 GCA_035701135.1 Verrucomicrobiia bacterium | reverse complement strand
CTCGCCGCCATGCTTCTTCCCGCGCTGGCCAGGGCCAAAGCCAAAGCGCAGCAGATCAATTGTGTTTCAAATTTGAAACAACTCGAACTCGCGTACGCGATGTATCAGGGCGATTTTGGCGGAAAAGGAATCAACTATTTTGACGATAACGGGAATTACACCCTGTGGATGGACGCGCTGATCAATTATCAGGGAAAAGTGGATAAAATCCGTCTTTGTCCCGTCGCCACGGATCGAAGCCCTGCGGCAAATGGCAGACCGGGAAGCGCGATTGTTCCGTGGCAATGGGATTTAAATAATCCGAAATCCACCGGCAGCTACGCTTTAAATTTCTGGCTTTATGACAGCGAAGCGGCTGCGGTAAAACCGAGCGACAAAACGAAATTTTTCGGAAAGGAATCCGGAATCACTCATCCGTCGGCAACGCCGGCTTTCATGGATTCCTTGTGGGTGGACGCCGCGGTGAAGGCGGACTCTCCGATTGATGCGAACTGGGATTTTGTGCGCGGCGGAAAAAACGGCGCGGCTTTCGGCGAGGCGGACATGAAAGACATGGATCGCATTCTGGTGGCGCGTCATCCCATTATTCATGGCGTGGCAAAATTCAAACAACCGCTTCCGGGAAAAAGCGTGATGGCATTCGCCGACGGCCATGCCGAGTTGATCAAACACCAGGATATCAAAACATTTTACTGGCACAAAGATTACATTCCCGTTTCCGATCCGTGGAACACGACCGCGCCATAACGGACAGACGAATTTTCACTGGCACTATTTTGAAAACGTGAACGGGACTGGCGAAATGCCGGTCCCTTTTTTTTGTTTTTGGAAACCAATTTGTCTCCAGTTCTCTTTCTCGCGTCTCGACAAATTTCCTCTCGCGCGCGACACTTCCCGCGCAAATGGCGACTGAACCTGAATCGCATCTTGATCTTCTTTGGAAGGAATACAGCGAAGTATTTCGCGAGTTCGATGACCTGACGCTGGCGCGCTGGCTCGCGCAAACGCTCGGGCAAATTGCCGGAAAATCGTGGCGCCTTTCGCATCCGCTTTTGGGCGCGTATCGTCTCGGCGCGCAACTGGGGCACGACCGCCAGATCTGGTTCAAACGCCTGGTCACGCCGCCGGCCGCTTACACGGAATCGCCTTGCTGCCGCGCGCCGATGCTGCCGTTGCTCACGCGCGACGTGCGTGACACGGGTTTGGTCTGCCAGCATTGCGGCGAAACACTCGTGGCGTTCGATGAAATCGCCGAGCCGATTCGATCCAAACTTGAAGTCTGGGCTGCGCAATACGAGCCGATTCATGCCGTCGCGCATTGGGATGATCGCCAGCGCAAAAGCTCGGGAAATTACGATCACGCCTACGAGCAGGCCGCGAAAGAAGCCGAAGCGCTTCTGGGCCGCGCCGGAAGGCAGCTCGCGCCGCAGTTGCTGGAAATTTATCCGGCCATCGTTTGGGAAGATCAGGATGAATGCCTGGAAGTGCGGCCCGAAGATGTGGCGCTTTAGGATTGGAGTTTCGAGTTTTGAGTTTCGAGTTTTAAGTTTTGAGTTTCTTGAATTTTGGTTCCAAAAATTTTGTATTATGCGAATGATTCAAAACTCAAAACTTAGGACTCAAAACTGAATAAGTCGTGAGATGGATTTTCAAATGGATTTGTCGGCTCGTCATGCTGGTCGTGGCGGTCGCAATTCTTTTGATTATTTCCAAAGACGCGATTTTGCGAAACTGGCTTGAGCATCGGATTCGTTCCCGCACGGGAATGGAGGCGAGCATTGGACGATTTTCCTCCGGCCTTTTTTCGCCGATTATCACGATTCAAAATCTCAGGCTCTACAATACCGGTGAGTTTGGCGGCGCGCCGTTTTTGTTCGTTCCGGAATTGCATCTGGAACTGGATCGCGCGGCGCTGGCCCGGCGCGAAATTCACGTGAATTTAATGCGGCTGAATCTGGCGGAAATTGATGTGGTCAGAAACGCAGCCGGGCGGACGAATCTCTTTTCCATTCTCGACAAGCTCCGGAAACCATCGCTGCGGGACCGCGTTGGCGACGCCGCGGCGGATTTCGATTTCACGGGCATTGACGTGTTGAATCTCTCGATTGGAAAGGCCGAATATGTGGATTTGAAAGATGCGCGACAAAACCGCGAGGCGCGCGCGGATTTGAAAAACCTGGTTTTCAAAAACGTGAAATCGGAGGCCGACGTCCAGGGAATTTTATTTATGATCTGGCTGCGCAGCGGTGGAAAATTTTCGCTCGGCTCGAACAACTTTCCGAAGAATTACAGCGATGGGAAAAACGAAGAAACGGAAAAACCGGCCGGAACCATTCCAGCGGGAAAATCCGAGAGACAGATTAAGTGACGTTAAATTTTCACCTTGAACTGTTCGCCCGCTTTGAGTGATTGCGCAAACGCGGCGAGCAATTGCGGTATCAATTCCAAATCCTTCAGGCTCACCACTTCCACCGGCGAGTGCATATAACGGTCAGGTAAACTGACCAGCGCGCTCGCGATTCCGCCGCGCGTCCAAAAAATCACGTCCGTGTCCGTGCCGCTCGTCCCGGAAGTCGCCTCGTGCTGCAGCGGAATTTTTTTTGCTTTCGCCACTTCTTCCAATCGGGCGACGACATCGGGATGATTGCATCCGCCGTGCGTGAGCGCGGGACCTTTTCCGATTTTTATATCGCCGTGCTGGCATTTGTTCACCGTCGGATAATCCGTCGCGTGCGTCACGTCCACCACCAGCGCGATGTCCGGCTTGAGCGAATAGGCAATTTGCCGGGCGCCCAGCAAACCAACTTCCTCCTGCACATTCGAGACGACGGAAATCTCCGCGTTCAATTTGCCCTTGGATTCTTTCAAGAGCCGCAACGATTCGGCGACAGCGAATGTTCCGACGCGATTGTCGAACGCGCGCGCGACCGCCAAATCATCTCGCAAAATATCGAATTCATCCACGAGCGTGATTGGATCTCCGATGCGCACGAGTTTTTCGGCTTCCGCGCGATTTTTCGCGCCAATGTCAATGAACAGATCGTGCATTTTAGGCGCGCGATGTTTGTCGTCGTCATGACGGCTTAAATGCGGCGCGACATTTCCGACGACGCCTTTGATTGCGCCGCCGCGCGCATGAATGACAACGCGCTGCGCTTTGGTAATTGCAGCGTCAATTCCGCCCATTTTTCGCACATAAACGAATCCTTCATCGTTAATGTAGTTCACCGCCATGGCGATTTCGTCGGCGTGCGCGGCAAGCATCAGGCGTGGCGATCCGCCTTTATTCAGCACGGCGACGCAATTTCCGTAAGCGTCGGAAAATGTTTCGTCGGCAAAGGGCGTCACGTAATCAAGCCAGACGCGTTGCCCGCGAACTTCATGGCCGGTCGGGCTGGGTGTATTGACCAATGTGCGAAGGAAATGGAGCGATGATTCACGCATCTGGCAAAGGTAATGGTCGCGCCGGAAAACGGAAGATAAAACGATTCCGGGCCGGATTTTCGAACCGTTGGCAAATTGCCAGAGGAGAAACGATTCACCGGCAAACGGAATTGTGAATAACTTTTGAATAACCGGCTCGGAATCTTATTGACAGAAAGTGGTATAAAGTGGTTTAAAGTGGGGCGTTGTGGGGCGAAATGATGAGATTCGCTTCACCTGTGAATAACATGGCGGAAATAGAGAACAGCGCGCCGACTTATTACAACTCGCTCTATCGGCATGGAGTGGATGAGAAGCGTCGCGTTCAGATTCCCGCAAAATGGCGGCCCGCCAGACCGGGAACCGAACTCACACTTATTCTTTGGCCCAAAGCCAAGGAAGGTCCGTGTCTGCGCGTTTTGCCGCCGCAGGAAATGGCGGAACTGATGCGCGACATTGACGCGATGCCAAACGGCGATCCGAGCAAAGTCGTTTTGAAACGTTTCATCGGCAGCGAATCGGTTCAGGTCGCGTTGGATAAATCCGGCAGGATTTGTTTGCCGGAAGAAATGGCCGCTTCAGCCGGAATCAAAGACAGTGCGGTGCTGGTTGGATTGCTGGACCGTTTTGAAATCTGGAACCCGGAACGTTACGAGAAAGTCCGCGCCTCGGACGCGATCATGGCGCAGGAAGCTTTTAAACTGATGGAATGACGATGAGCCTTGGACGATTACTCACGAGTGGAAAAAGCCTGGTTGGACTGCAAAACGCAACCAGCCGATACGAGATGCGAAACAAAAATCTCCTGCCGAAATTCGGTTCGGAGAAAAACCCTTTCACGACGGCAAAACCGGAATCGCTGAAATCTTCGAGCGACGGAAAATTTCAGGTGGAATCGCACGCGCCGATGAATGCGGAGGAAATGGCGGCGGAAAATTTGAAGCGCGGACGGCAATTGCCGGAGGTCGCGTCGCTTAAGGAAAATTCATCCGGGAATCCGGCGGTGTTCATGAAAGCGTTTACGGGCATTGGCGGCTGGGTGAAAAAATTCAATCCAATTTCGCGACTGAAAAATCGCAAGCCACCCGAAGCCAGGCGCGCGATTCAGCCGTTTGGCAAACCTGCCGTTCAGGGCGAACTCTCGCTCGAAAATATCAAGGTCATGCGAAACGATTTGAGCGACGCGGACCTGGAAATCGTGCCGGCAAAACCGGCGGCCAAAGAATCGCCGATGAACGAACCGCGCATCGAATCCGCGAAAGCGGAACGGCGCGATGAACTGATTAAAACCTGAAGCGAGGAGCCGATGCGCCGTGCCCGACTTCGTCCACAAACCGGTGATGACGGAGGAAGTGTTGGCCGCGCTGAGGCCGGAGCGCGCCGGGAAATACGCCGACGGCACGCTCGGTGGGGCTGGACACGCGGCAGCCATTTTGGCGGCGAGTTCGCCGACTGGCTGGTTGTTTGGATGCGATCGCGATGGCGCGGCCATTGAATCGGCGAAGGCGCGTCTGGCGGAATTCGCCGGACGATTTGAATTGCGGCGGGGAAATTTTTCGGAGCTTGCGGATTGGGTTCCGGCGGCAA
>DASSNZ010000343.1:0-26282 GCA_035701135.1 Verrucomicrobiia bacterium | reverse complement strand
CAATCCCACGTCGCACCAGCCGCATTTCACGCCGTCGCCTTCGTATTCCGGCGCGATGTTGAATCCGCCGACAAACGCGACGCGCGAGTCCACCGTCAGCAGTTTTCGATGATTGCGAATCCATCCGCGATTGAGCGAAAGCGGATTGAAAATGCGGACTTCGCCACCAGCGGCGCGGAGCAAATCCCAGAAGCTCCAGGGCAAACCGATCGAACCCAGACCGTCAATCAAAACCCGGACTTTTGCGCCGCGTTGCGCCGCGCGGGTCAACGCTTCGAGGAACCGGATGCCAAGGGAACTATCGGTGAACGTGTAGGTTTCCAGGCAGACGGAAATTTGGGCGGCATCAATGGCGGCCACCATTTCTGGAAAAATCTCGTCACCGGTGCATAACCAGTTGTAGGTCGCTTTGATCGCGGCGGCGGACATGCTGGCAAAAACTATCGGTTGGCGGGCGAATTTTCAATTCTCCAAAAGACCGCAGCAGTTGATGATGGCTGATCAAGAATTGGCCGGGATTGCACGGATGAATCTGTTTTTATCCAAGCCAATTTTGAATTCAGGAAATTCCTTGGGAACTCGGTTTTTAAAACGCCCCGGAAAACCGGTTTTCGCCGGTTCCAGTCACCGCGAAAATGTCAATTGTTTTCTCACTATAATCGCACCCAATTATGGCTTGCATTTTTGGCCCATAATGCCTCTAATTCCCGGCATAGTATAATCAGGAGCCTATGAAAAAATCGTCGAAGGGCACAAAGAGCATCCGGGTTTTTCTGGTGGACGATCATCCATTGATCCGCCAGGCGCTTCGTGATGCGATGCAACAGGAAAGCGATCTTGAGGTCTGCGGCGAGGCCGAGGACCGTGATGAGGCGTTGAAGGGCATCGCGGCCGCACGCGCGGATCTGGCCATTGTGGACCTGCACCTGAGAACTTCCGATGGACTTCAATTGATTCGCGATCTGCGTGATCAACATCCAAAAGTCCTTAGTCTCGTGCTATCCATGCAGGAGGAATTTTTGACGGCTGAACGCGCCGTGCGCGCCGGCGCCCGCGGCTACGTTTCCAAACAGGAACCGCCGAAGAAAATCATGGAAGCCGTGCGAAAAGTCCTTGGCGGCGAAATTTACTGGAGCGAAAAAGCGGCGGCGCACATCGCTTCAAAAATCGCTTCGGCTTCTCCCGGAGGCAGCACGTCTTTCGCGGATCGTTTGTCCGAACGCGAACTTCAGGTGTTTGAAATGATCGGCCTCGGACGCGGCACGACGCAGATTTCCGAAGCGCTTCACATTGACGTCAGCACTGTCGAAACCTACCGCGCCCGGATCAAAGACAAGCTTTGCCTCAAAGACGGCTCCGAACTCCTGCAGACAGCCATCCGCTGGTCCGTTGCGAAGGCGCATCCGTGATTCGTTCACCCGATCCATTCCAAACCGTTTAAGCCATTTATGAATTTGAATTGCTTCTCTTTTCCGCGCGAGTTTTTGGCCGCCAGATCCGCGCTGCTGCGTCTGGCGCTGATTTTCGGTTTGCTCGGCATTGCCGGTTGCGGAACGCCGCGCTATAAAAATCTGGACGCTAAAAAAATTCATTCCGAACCCATCACCTTGCGCGAAGGCGATGTCGTTCGCATTACTTTTCCCGGCGCGCCCAATCTCAACACCTCCCAACCCATCCGGCGCGACGGGAAAATTGATCTCACGCTGGTCGGAGAAGTCCAGGCCGCCGGATTGACGCCCGAGCAGTTGGAAAAGAAACTTGCCGATTTGTATTCCAAACAACTCCTGGACAAGGAAGTCAATGTCACCGTCGAGTCCTCCACCTTTCCGGTCTTTGTGACCGGCGCGGTGATGCGTCCCGGAAAAGTGCTTTCGGACCATCCGATCACGGCGATTGAAGCCGTAATGGAAGCGGGCGGTTTCGACTACACACGCGCCAATCTGAAATCCGTCAAAGTGCTCCGCAACATCAACGGCCAGATCGAACATATCAAACTCGACCTCGCTTCCGTGCTGCAAGGCAACGAGACCGAAGCGTTCTATCTCAGACCGCAGGACATCCTGTACGTGCCGGAGAAATTCAACTGGTTCTGATTTCAAGTCGGGGACGTTGCGGAAGCTCTGATAACGTTGCGACGTTCTGATAAATGAGTGGAAATTTTCGCTGAACCAGGCGAAAACGATTAGTCGGGCCAATCTACGTTTGGCCTACTAACTGTCAGGCGTTATTTCGCGTATGAACGATCTTTGGGGTCCAATTAATGCAGACCACTGGCAGGAGACTCCATGCATTCGCGGTCGCGTTGCCATGGAGCAGGACGTGAAGGATGGCCGAGCAGTCTTTTATATCCAGAACGCCGAGGAGACCGGTGTTGTTCCTGTGGACATCGGCTTGCCACACTGCGCGACATTCACTGAAGATGGCCAGAGCATTCCGGTCGTTATTATCCAGTCGGAGCAGGCGGACGTTCACACAGTCGGCTATCGACCATTGCGCGGCGGTAACGGCATCTGCACAATTAACGAGGTTGAGTTATTGGAGAGACCAGATGAGAGATTTTACCGATAGGCCTAACAATCGGGTCGAGCGAACAGCCGCTATGCCTTGCAGTTTCAGCGGTGATGAGTTTGATGCCGCTGTGATTGCAGGCGTGAGTGCGTTGCCAGCGTCTGTCGCTCATCCGTGTCTTTAGGCAACATTCGCACAATGCCTGTAAGTTATACGCTTGATGATGGTGCAGGGACTCACCGAGAGTTTCCGACGACCTTTGAAATTCCATCGCAGGAACGACGCGAGAGTTTGAAGGTTGGCGACATTGCGAAGCTCATTTTTCGCATCGAGGTTGATGACGAGGTTCACGTTGAGCGGATGTGGGTTCAGGTAGTCGAAGTTGAGCCGGAATTTTATGTAGGAGTGCTTGATAATGATGCGACGAGCACCGATGAGATTCAGGCCGGTATGCGCGTAGAGTTTCATTCAGACCATATTATCCAGATTTGGCAGGATGTGGCCTAACACAGCGATTGATCCAACGCCGATTACGCCTTGAGTTTATGGATGGTTTGACTTTTACAACAATTACTGAGCCAGCGGAGTCACGCCCAGCCGGCGTGGCTCAGCTTTTGAATCGTTAGACTCATGAAGCGCGTCCTGCTGTGTCTGCCATTGCTAGTTGTTGCGCCATTGGCGTGTTTTCTCGGAAATTATCTCGGCGGAGCCGGCGTTCTTCCCGCAGGTTTCGGATTCCTCGCCAGCGCTGTAGCCATGTTCATTTTACCTTGGGTCATCGCGGGCTTGTGCTCGATTCTGATTAAAACGAAAGCACCGATTCGAGTCTTATTTTTCATGGTTGCGTTAGTGGCACAGGGCGTTTTGTTGTTCACCGTCGTTCCTCCTGGAGCCACCTGCGAGATGATGGGCATAGCGCATCGGTTGCGAGGCGAGTTCTCCCCCGATGAGCTACGCACTTGCGCTGACAATCTCCGTCAGAAGTTTCGTGACGGGGCTCTTGCGGTAAGTGCCCGAAGCAAAAACGACGACTTTATAGTTGATACATCTGCCGTAGTGGTTTCTGATTCAGAGCTTCCCGGTTCGTTGCGTGGACGTTTCCAGCGAGTATTTATCCAGAAGGTGCCATTCAGCGACGAGGAGCAGGTGGTGTTTGCGCTAGGACCAGAGAGAGGCATTATTTGCGATGGCCGGAAAGATGTGCGTGAGTTTTTTGTATGTTCTATGGCAGACGGGGTTGAGGCTTATCGGTATCAGCGATTATGAGCCTGGCACATCACTGGATCGTTAGGCACCATTATTAGGCTCCATGAAAAAACTCGGCATTATTGGATTGTTGGTTGTTATTGTCGATGCGTTTCTGTTGCTGTATCGGCAGCACTTCGCTTCGGTTGCCAGATTTGACATTGACTTTCGCCAGCATTTAA
The DNA here is from genome assembly GCA_035701135.1 of Verrucomicrobiia bacterium. Lineage (GTDB taxonomy): Bacteria > Verrucomicrobiota > Verrucomicrobiia > Limisphaerales > DASXHY01 > DASXHY01. The sequence goes on along the minus strand of DASSNZ010000343.1, from coordinate 22,347 downwards.
CAAGAGTTTGGTTGAGACAAGAGACTGGTATGCGATGCACAAACACCTTCGTAGCCTATGGCAGCTTTGTTGAGTTATCATGGTTTAGCCATCCTGACCGCACCAACACATACTGGCGGACATGCACATGGATTGTCAAAGATGGATGTTTAATCGAGAAGATAAAAAGTAGCACCAATCCAAGCGGGATTATACCACATACAAATGGTGGCGGACGATTATTCATTCAGACGCGAGAGAGTTTGTCGCTCGCTGGCCGAATTCTATGGAACTGTATGGCAGAGAGTTATCCAATGATGCCTAACACATCACTGGATCTCCTACGAGGGTTGTCAATAGCGCAGTGGGCGTTGAATGTTTTTCTTTTGTTTTCCAGAGGCGTGAACCCGCGCAGCGCAATGGAGTGAAGCGGAGTCGGGCGCGGCAGCGAAAATGGCTAAAAAATCCATCCGAACAAAATGTCGGCAGCATTTTCAAATTTTATTCGTCCTTTGGAGCGATCATCACGACAAATTCGCCTTTCATTGTTCGCGCTTTAAGAATTTCCAATAATTCCGCCGGTTTGCCGCGGAGAAATTCCTCGAATTTTTTTGTCAATTCACGCGCCAGAACAACATCGCGACCCGGAAAAACTTCGCAAAGTTCGCCCAGAAGTTTTTCAATACGATACGGCGATTCATAAAAAACCAGCGTGCCGCCCGTCGTTTTAAGCGATTCCAGTTTGTTCCGCCGCTGACCGGATTTGTGCGGAAGAAAACCGGCGAAATGAAATTCCTCCGTCGGCAATCCGCTCGCGGTCAGCGCCGCCACGAGCGCGCTCGGGCCGGGAACGGATTCAACGCGCAGATTCGCATTTATCGCCGCTTTGACGACGCGCTCGCCGGGATCGCTGATTCCGGGACTTCCGGCGTCTGTCACGAGCGCTATTTTTTCGCCGCGCCGCAACCGATCAAGAATTTCTTCGCTGCGTTTTGCTTCGTTGAACTGGAAGTAGCTCAGGAGCGGTTTTGAAATTCCGAAGTGCCGGAGCAATTGACCGGAACGCCGCGTGTCCTCCGCCGCTACCACATCACATTCGCGCAGCACGCGCAGTGCGCGAAGCGTGATGTCCTCGAGATTTCCAATCGGCGTCGCGACCAGGTAAAGCGTTCCCGGCGTCAACGGCGGCGGCCTTTGTTCCATGACGAAGATTTAACTCGAAAAAAATTTAAAAGAAATGCCTTTTCGTTTTCCCGCAAAGATTGGAAAACAAACTTCTGAAATCAGTCGCGAACGGGTTTTGCGCCGCTCTGTTCCAAAAATAAATATCGGTCCCGATGCTTTTCCGGCGCGGCGTAGGTGTTCACATTGATATGCAAAACTTCCGCCGGTTGATTCGCGACAACAGGCGGCCAATCGGGCAAACTTAGTCCATTCGGATTTCCGGTTTTAATGAAATTCGCGAAGTAACTTTGAAGAATTTCTGAGACTTCAAAATCGGCCGGCTGCCAATCGTAAACGCGATTGGTCGGAAGATTGCCTAACGCATATTCAATCTCGGCGGAATGAACCGCGCCTTCCGCGCCGGGCTTATTTGACGCGCGCGTCGCGGGCCTCGGATGTTCGTAATGATAGCGGAACACCTTGCCGCGCCCGATTTTCGACTGAAGGTCCGACCATCTCCACGTGCCGAATGCGATGAACATATCCGATGCCAGATCGGTTGCGACAGATTTCACCTCGGCATCCGATTCAGGATTGTAAACTTTCAACACTCCCTCCGCATTGTTGCCAAACATTTTGTGAACGGCGGCACTGAAGTTTTCCTTCGTCGGTGAATCTTTTTTCAAGATTGAGCGCCAGTTTCCTTCCTCCGAATTCCAGCCCACGAGCAGTGGAACTTTCGCCTGCTCGCCGGAAGTATAAATTTCCAGCGGCGATTTCGGAAAAAAATATCCATCCACCGCGACCGGAAAACTGCCGTGACTCATGTCCGCCGTCGCTTTCAGAATTTCTTCGGCGGGCATTGCGCGAAGTTCCGCGAGCGATTTCGCGCCCAGCTTCGCGGCGAATTCCACGCCTTTCTTTTCCGCCTCGGAAAGTGTTGCCGTTGGATTCAGCCCAAGCAACGAACCGCTTTCTCCAATCGCGCGGGCGAAATCGTGTTTGGAAAGCGGCGATGCCATCAAAGCGCTGACGGAAAAGGAGCCGGCGGATTCGCCCGCAATGGTGACTTTTTTGGGATCCCCGCCAAAAGCTTTGATGTTTCGTTTTACCCAATTCAACGCGGCGACCTGATCGAGAAATCCGTAATTGCCGGACGCGTGATGCGGCGATTCTTTCGTCAGTTCAGGATGCGCGAAAAATCCAAAAACTGTAAGACGGTAATTGACGGTGACGGCAACAATTCCTTTTCGCGCCATGCTTTCTCCGTCGTAACGAAATTCCGAGCCGTCGCCGGCAATCAACCCGCCGCCATAAAAATAAACCAGCACCGGCAAACGTTCGCGGCCCGATTTCGCGGGCGTCCACACGTTCAGATAAAGGCAATCCTCGCTGACTCCGTCCGAGCGAAAAACCATGTCACTGAAAACCGGAAGCTGCATCGCGCGCGGGCCGAAATGGTCCGCTTTTCTGATGCCGTTCCAGGGTTTCACCGGCTGCGGTTCCTTCCAGCGCAAATCGCCGACCGGCGGTTGCGCAAACGGAATGCCGCGAAAAATCCGAATGCCGGAGGAATAAGTTCCTTCCAGAATGCCATCTGAAATTTTCACGGTTGGTGAAATGGTTTCAACGTCTGGATTCGCGAATACGATTGGGCCGGATAACAAAACCAATAGAATGAACGAGATTTTTTTCATAAGAGGCATCGGCGCGTTACAAGGTGGTCTTCAAAACATCGCCGAATTCGCTTCACTTTTATGTCCTCGCGAAATTGTGTCAAGGACAAGGCAGACAGACGATCAACCTCGAACAACTCGAATTAAGTTTCGCTCAATTTTCTTTTCTACCGCAGCAATCTGCGACTCGCGTCTTTTCGACTTGGAGCAGACACAGGCGTAACAGGCGATCCGGTCACAGTTCGTTTTCCCAGCGAGGTCGCGCAATGGGCGCAGATGAATTCGTGAAGTTCGCCGGAGGGCAAAACCAGCAGCAATCGCTCGCGCACGGGCTGCGATGTTTTACATTTGGGACAATAAAGCTCGCTCGCAGTGAAGTTGCCGAACTGCTGTTGCATTGCGGTTAAGCCTTGATGACGTGCCGGAGAATGTCAACCAGCACCTTGGCCGGGCTTTGGTCGGCGTCAATCCGATGCACCAGATGCCGGCCGTAATGTTTCAGGACCGGCTTGGTTTCGCGCTCGTAGGTATCGAGCCGATGACGAATCACTTCCAGGCTCGCGTCGTCCAGACGATTTTCCCGAAGCGCGCGGCGTTGCAATCGCATCACCAGATTGTCGAAATTCGTGCAGCACAGGAAAAAAATTCCAACGACATCGAGCGTGTTCTTCAGCATTTCCGCCTGATGCACATTGCGCGGAATGCCGTCGAGCACCAGTGTGTCGCGGTCCGGACGGAACAGCCCGGTGCGCGTCCGCGCCTCAATGGATTGTTTCCAGAGTTTTACCGTCGGCTCGTCGGGAACAAGTTTGCCCTGGCTGGAGTATTCGATAAATGTCCGGCCAATCGGACTGTCAATCGTGAGATTCCGAAAAACGTCGCCGCACGCGCAGTAGAAATAATTCGGGATCGCGCCGATGATTTTTCCCTGCGTGCCCTTGCCGGAACCAGGCGCGCCGAACAGCAACATCGTGCGGTATTTCATAATGATCGAAGTTGAGTCGAGCGAAACGCGATTTACGCGTCCTGATGTTTCAACTGGATTTCCTGAATTTCCGAAAACGGAACCATCACTTCCTGGCTCGCATTGCTCGTGTGGACATCGAGATGGATTTCGTTGGCGCTGATTCGGGAAATGCGCTGGGCGGTGTAGGTTCCGCGCATGGCTTTGACGACCAGCACCAGATCCTTTTCCGCGTTGCGCCGCACCGCGCCGAAAAATCCGGAAAATCGCGTTTCAAAAAAGCGCCGGTTGAACGTGAACGCGCCACGCTGGAAAATCTGCGTCTGCGGAAGTCCCTTTGTCGAACTGCCCGGTTGCGACGCAGCGAGATGCAATCCGCCGCTTTGCGCCGTTTCCCCTTCGACCGGCGCGGCTTCCACGCCAGGCACCGCGAATGTGGGCGTTTCGGCGGATTGCGCCACCATTTCCTCATCCACCGATTGAATGCGCGTGGGCATGGAAAGAAAAATAATCGGGCCAATCACCGGAACGACGGCGGCCAGTCCGCACACCGCTCCGATGGGACGCGCGCGGAAAATCGAAATTTCGTAAGCCGCGTAAATGTTCGCGGCGTAAAGAGCGAACAACGCAAACAGGCCGACGCTCGACGAAAACATCGCTCCAAAAAAGGATTGCGGCGCGGGCCGTTCCAGGCGCGGAACCGGATTGAGTTTCACCTGCGTTTTTTTTATGCGTTCGGCCTCGGTGACTTCAATGAACGGATCCACGAACGGTTTCATTTTGGCGTCCGTCGCGAATTTTTTCAGATCGTTCTGGGAAAAATTCGACCAAGGCACGCGCTGATATTGGTTGTCGCCGACCCGGACCTGAACGCCGGAGGCATTTACCGAGCCTTCGATCACCTCGCCCGAAATCGTTTTGCCGTCGTTCAACGTAAAAGTATCCGCGAGAGCGATTCCGGCCATCAACCCGCCAAGACAAAATCCAATTAAAATAAATCGAAATATTCGCACAGTGCGTTTTCCTTACCAGATGCTCCACGCCAAAGGAAGCGAATTTGCATCCATTTCTTATCAATGTTTTTCGTTCAAATCCCCAACGCCGCCACCAGATCCTCCACCACCCAATTCGGTTTTTCAATTTCCAGCCGGTCCGCCGCCGCGCCGTGTTTCCAGACGGCGAACCGAATCGTTTTCAGCGCATCCGCCTGCAACGCGGGCTGCGCCAGAAATCCCGCGAGAAAACCGCTGAGCACATCGCCCGAACCGCCTTGCGCGAGATACGGATTGCCCGAGGAATTCACAAAAATTTCGCCCTCGCTTCGCCCGACGAGCGTTTGATGTCCTTTCAAAACGACCCAGCAATTTCCAAAACGCCGCGATAATTCGCGCAAGGATTCCGGGCGATTCGATTGAACCCGCGCCGAAGTGGTTTCCAGCAAACGCGCGGCCTCGCCCGGATGCGGCGTGATGACGCGAATCGCATTTTCCCTTGCCGCGCCTTGCGGAAGCCACGCGAGCGCGCTGGCGTCCACGATCATCGGAATCGCCGCGTTCTGCCAAAGCGTTCCAATCGCGCGTTTTAATTCATCCGGTAAAATCGGGGCCGCGAGTCCCGGACCGGCCAGCAACGCGCTGAAAGCTCCGGGCAAATCCACGCGCGGCGACCATGATTGCGCCATCACCGCCTGCAACTGCGCGGCGCACGACGCATACGCGGAATCGTGCGGAAAAAGCGTGATCAATCCGGGCCGCGCCCGCTGCGCGCCGCGCGAGGCCAGAACGCCCGCGCCGTGAAATCCGATGCTGCCCGCGATAATCGCGAGATGACCAAAAGTTCCTTTGTGACCCGCGACCGGACGCGCCGCCGGAAAATCCGTGAAATCGCCCGACAGCGTCCAGTTGATTTCGCTTTGAAATAAACAATCCGAAAGCCCGACGTCCGCCGCGACTTCGAGCCGTCCGACGAACGGCCACGCGCTTTCCAAAAGCAGCCCGCGTTTCGGCGCGCCGACGGTCAACGTGACGGCAGCCTGGATTGCAGCGCCGTTTGGTTGGCCTGATTCCGCGTCCAGACCGGACGGAACATCCACCGCCAGAATTTTCAATCGTTCGGAATTGATTCGTTGAATCAATTTTATCCAGCCCGCATTCAGCGGACGATTGATTCCAATTCCAAACAAACCGTCAACAACCAGCGCCGGTCGAAGAGAAATCTTCGCATCCAGCCCGGCAAAATCGGTTTCAGGATTTTTGATTTCCAACAACTCGACGCGCCGCGAAGCCAGATGTTCAACCGCGTGGCGCGCGTCGTCGCCGTTATGACCTTTGCCCGCAAGAATCAAAATGGAATCGCCCCCGCGCGTCATTCGCAGCGCGTGTTCCGCGACCATTTTTCCGACGCGCCGGATTACCTCGGCTTCGGATTTTCCGGCGTCCCACGATTCTTTTTCCCAATCGCGCATTTGCGCGACGCTGATAACGGGCAATGGCATGAACGCAAACTACACCCGCGAACGCCGGACAAAAAGTGAATTAGAAACGCGGGAATAAAAATCCGAAAAGCGAAATCCGAAGATCGAAAACAAATCCGAAATCCGAGGTTCGGAATTTTGGGGAGCGCGCCCGCCCACGGCGCAGTTCGACGCGCCCTCGCGCCGAACACGAGCGAGCCGAAACGTATCAACTGGTTCGGGACTTTCGCGCGCAACATTGGGTCGCGAGGCGCGACCCAATGCGTCCGGGGCGGGCGCGCTCCGTTTCAACTGAAATTGTTTTGGCTAAAACAATCCAGCGGTTATTTTTTCAGATTTCGTGATTCGGTCTTCGTTCGGATTTCGGACTCGGTTTCCGGATTTTCACCACCATCTCACTTGTTGCAAATCCGGAAAACAAAAAGGCGAGCCGTTTCCGGCTCGCCTGTGAATTTTTTGAATCGGATCAATGACGCCGTTCGCGGTCACCGCGACGTTCTCCGCCGCGATTTCCACGGCGCGGACCACGGTCCCGGCGTTCGCCGCCGTTCTCGCGCGATTCTTCGCCTTCTCCGCCATTTTGTCCGTTGCCTTCACCCGATTGATTTTCATAACCGGCGGGCGGCTGCTCCGGTTCCGTTCCCATTTCCTTGTCGCGATCCGCCATGGCGGCTTTTCGCGAGAGGCGGACGCGGCCTTTTTCATCCACGCCGAGGCATTTGACCCAGATTTCATCGCCCATTTTGACGATGTCTTCGGTCTGCTTGACGCGGAAGTTGGCCAGTTCGCTGATGTGAACCAATCCGTCCTTGCCGGGGAGAAATTCGACGAACGCGCCGAAATCCTTGATCGTGACAACTTTGCCGCGATAAATTTTCCCAATCTCGGCTTCGGCGGTCATGCCGGTGATGGCATCGCGCGCAATCTTCATTCCTTCCGGCGATACGGAGAAAATATTCACCGTGCCGTCGTCTTCGATGTTGATTTCGCAACCGGATTCCTCGACCAGTTTTTTGATGTTCTTGCCGCCCGGCCCGATGAGCGCGCCGATTTTTTCCGGATTGATTTTAATGGTTTCAATGCGCGGCGCGTACTTGCTGATGTCCGAACGCGGCGCGGCGATGGTTTTGGCCATTTCCGCAAGAATGTGCATTCGGGCGACGCGCGCTTTTTCAACGGCTTCGGCCATGATCTGGTGCGGAATTCCCGGCAACTTCAAATCCAGTTGAAAACCGGTGATGCCTTTTTCCGTTCCGGCGATTTTGCAATCCATGTCGCAGAACGCATCCTCCCAGCCGATAATGTCGGTCAGCAATTTGTGTTGCGCGATTTTCTTGTCGTCGCCGTAAATCGTGCAAAGGCCGATGCTGATTCCCGCGACAGGCCGCGTCATCGGAACGCCGGCGTCCATGAGTGCAAGCGAACCGCCGCACACGGAAGCCATCGAAGTCGAGCCGTTGGATTCCATGATTTCGCTCGTGACGCGCACGGCGTACGGATACGTGTCCATCGGAATCATCGGTTCGATGGAACGTTCGGCCAAAGCGCCGTGTCCGATTTCGCGGCGGCCCGGGCCGCTGATGCGTCCGGTTTCGCCGACGGAATAATTCGGGAAGTTGTAATGCAGAATGAACTTCTTTTCATTCGAGCCGCCGGTGTAGGAATCAAATTCCTGGGCGTCCTCTCCGGTGCCAAGCGTGACGAGAACGACGGTTTGCGTTTCGCCGCGGCTGAAAAGCGCCGAGCCGTGCGCGCGCGGCAAAAGGCCGACTTCGCTGTGAATCGGGCGAATCTGATCCAGATTGCGTCCGTCCAGGCGCTTGTTTTCGCTCATCAACAATCCGCGCACAGATTCTTTTTGAATGTAATAAAACGCGTCGTTCAAAACGAATTCGGTCACTTTTTCCTCGCCATATTTTTCGACCAGTTTTTTGCCGACTTCCTCTTTGATCGCGTTGACATTCGCCTCGCGGGCGAGTTTTCCCGGCGTCAACAGCGCGGCAACAATCCGGTCGCCGGCCAGGGCTTTCGCCTCTTTCAGAATTTCTTCCGGCACGATGTTCAGCGTGATTTCACGTTTCTGTTTTCCAGCGCGCGACGCCAAATCCTTTTGCGCCTGAATCATCGGCTGAATCGCCTGATGCGCGAACTGGAGCGCGGCATTGAAATCCGCTTCGGAAATTTCCTTTGCCGAACCTTCATACATGACGAGGTCGTTTTCGTTGCCGACATAAACAAGATCGAGATCGCTCTCGGCCATTTCGGCGTGCGTCGGATTGGAAATGAATTGCCCGTTCACGCGGCCAATGCGCGCGGCGCCGAGCGGGCCGGCCCATGGAATATCGCTGACCATGAGCGCCGCGGAAGCGCCGACCAGCGCGAGCATGTCGGGATCGTTTTCGCCGTCCGCGCTGAGCGTGAGGCTTTGGACCTGGACCTCGTTGTACCAGCCTTTCGGGAAGAGCGGACGAATCGGGCGATCAATGATTCGCGAGGTGAGAATTTCCTTTTCGGTCGGGCGGCCTTCGCGTTTAAAATAACCGCCCGGAAATTTTCCGGCAGCGGCCGCTTTCTCGCGATAATCCACGGTGAGCGGGAAGAAGTCCTGGCCTTGTTTGGCCTTGGTGGCCGCGACGGCGGCAACGAGGACGATGGTTTCGCCGAGTTGAACGGTGACCGAGCCGTCCGCTTGTTTGGCGAGTTTCCCTGTTTCTATAATAATCTGCTTGTCCCCGAGCGGGACATTTACTCTTTCTGGCATAGTTTCCTTTTCCCTTTCATCGCCCCCCGAGAAACTTCAGTGAATCCCGAAATCTTCGGGACTGATTGAAATTACCCAGGCGCAATGAAACTTTTTACGCGATGTGTTAGATGCGAATCGAACCGTCGCGTCCGCGGCTCAAGTCGAAGTGGATGGCCGATTCGGAAAATCCGCGAATTCGGCCTTCCGAAATTGAATCAGTGGCGGAGCTTGAGTTTTTTCGTGATCGCCTGATAGCGGCTCACATCGGTGTTATGCAAATAATCCAGCAGACGGCGGCGTTCGCCGACCATCATCAACAATCCCCGGCGGGAGCTGTGGTCTTTTTTATTCGCCTGCAAATGCTCCGTCAAATGATTGATCCGCTGCGTGAGCAAGGCGATTTGCACATCGGCCGAACCGGTGTCGCGCTCGTGCAGTTTGAATGAATCAATCGTTTTCGTTTTAGCTTCCATATCGTTTATTTCTAAAAATTAGCGGTAAAGTGTAATTTTCCCTGCTGGCACTGTAAAGCAATTTCCCCGAAACGCCAACGCGCGAATCGGCGGGGAAAATGGATGCCTGGAAACCGTCAAAAGAACCGTCGGGCTATTTTAACCTGAATGTGTTTCAGTAAATACGCGCTCTCCACAATGCCCACAGTTTCCGGTAGCCACCACAATTTGCGAACTATTGAGGATCGTATAATAGGGTTACACGCTACACTTCGGAAATGTCAGTCGTTAAAGGCGAAAATCACAGGTTGAATGTAACTTTATTATACGAGTCTCAATAATCCCCACAAGCGGTTTGCCGCAACTCGGACATCGCATTCCAAACTGTTTTTGCTGCCGCCTGGAAATCCAAGCCATCAGAGGAATGCAGCCAAGTAGAAATCCAAAAAAAGCTACGCCGTATAAAACCTGAATCCAAGCGGACGGCTTCTCGCGATCCATAATCCCGGCCAACGGAATGTTGCAGAACACAACAGCAAACAACACCACCAAAGAACAAATCGACCACTTTCTTCCACTCTTGGTCATGGCCTTCCGCCTGGAGATGAATTCTTGCTTTGTCATGCGTTAGATCTTGTCGGCAATACAAATATAATCTAAATTCGCGACTAGACGAATAAACTCCCGCAACGCCGCCACGCTCGGCAATCACGCAGCCCGGAGCATTGAAATCCAAGACCGTTGAAAAATGTAATCGGATAAACCGGCCTTATGATTTCTCCGACATTTCCTCTTCGCGCGGCGGGAACTCGAAATTCACTTTTCCCGAATCCGCGTCCAGCACGAGATACGCCGGAAACGGCTTGCCTGCTTTGGAAATAAATTTATCCATCAGATCGGTTTTTCCATCCGCCAACAATTTCGCCGCCTGCTCGCGCGCAATCGGCTGTTGCAAAATCTCCCTGCCGATCTTGAATTTACACGGGCGCTTTTCGTCCTGCGAACGCTCGCAAATATATCCGGCGTCCGTCTCGAAAACCGTGCCGCCGCATTTCGGACATTTGCCCACCGGTTCTTTTCCGGTGAAATCAATCTTCGGCGCTGGTTCCTTCGGCGCGCCGGATTTTTTTCCTTTTCCCTTCGCCTCGCGCGGCGCGAATTCAAATCCAACCTTTCCGTCTTTGAACGTGAGAAACGCCTCGAACTTGCGTCCCGTTTTTTTGGAGACAAATCCCTTGAGCAAATCCGTTTTGCCTTCCGCGAGCAGTTTGGAAATCTGCGCCGGCTCGATGGTCTGCTGCAAAATAATTTTTCCCGTCCGGAAATCGCACGATTTCTCCGGGCCGACCGCTTTTTCGCAAACGTAATTCATTCCGGCGTCGAACACGCGCGCGCCGCATTTCGGGCATTTGCCCAGCGGCTCTTTTCCGGTGAAATCCACCGGCGCGGCAGCCTCGCCATTTTCGCTTTTCTCCTCGTTGCCGAAATCAAATTGCGGTTTGAAATCCGGCCCCATTTTGATGACGGCGGCAAACGGCCTTCCCATCTTGCTGCGAAATCCCTGCAACGGCCCGACGCTTCCCTTGCTGATGAGTTCCTCGACTTCGGAAATTTCCAACTGCCGTCCGGCCACGATTTTCCACAGCGCGAAATCGCATTTCTGGCACTGAAATTTTTTGTAATTCTCGTGAATTTCGCCGCCGCATTTCGGACACGGCACTTTCAACGTTCCGAAATCGCCCGGCACGGTGTCGCTTTCGTAGCTCCTCGCTTTGCCGACAATTTCGCGCGTGGCGTCCGCAATCTCGTGCATGAAATCGTCGCGACGCAACTGTCCGCGCGACATCTGCCGCAATTTGAATTCCCAGTTTCCGGTCAATTCCGGCGAACACAATTGCGGAATGTTCAATCCGCGCAAAAGCGCGATCAGCGAAAACGCCTTCGCCGTCGGCTGCAATTCGCGCGCGTTGCGAACGACGTATTTTTCCCAGATCAAACCTTCGATGATTTGCGCGCGCGTCGCCGGCGTGCCGAGGCCTTTTTCCTGCATCGCCTCGCGCAATTCCTCGTCCTCGACGAGTTTGCCCGCGCCTTCCATCGCGCTGAGCAGCGTGGCTTCCGAATAACGCGGCGGCGGTTTGGTCTGGGCGGATTTGATCTCGATGTTCGTCGTGTTGACCGATTCGTTTTGCTTCACGGGAACCAGGCTCGGCGTGTCGTCGGTTTGCGCCTCTTTTCCGTAAACCGCCATCCATCCGGCGTTCACCATCACCTTGCCTTCGGTTTTGAACGGCTCGCCCTCGACTCGCGTGATGCGCGTGGTGACAAGAAATTCCGCGGCCGGAAAGAAAATCGCGAGAAAACGTTTCGTGACGAGATCGTATAATTTCTGCTCCGGTTCGCTCAAATTTTTCGGCGCGACCAGCGTGGGAATGATCGCAAAGTGATCCGAAACTTTCGCGTTGTTGAAAATGCGTTTGTTAGGATGGACCCAGCCGTTTTTCAAAATCTGCTCCGCGTGCGTGCCGTAATTCGTGTCGCCCAACATGCCGAGCGTTTTCTTCACCGTCTCGATGTAATCCTCCGGCAGCGCGCGGGAATCGGTTCTCGGATAGGTCAGCACTTTGTGTTTTTCGTAAAGCGCCTGCGCCAGCCCCAGCGTGTTCTTTGCGGAAAAACCAAATCGTCCGTTCGCGTCGCGCTGCAAACTCGTTAAATCGTACAGCAACGGCGAAAGCGAAGTCGTCGGTTTGCTTTCCTCGGTGACAATGCCGGGTTTTCCCAGGCATTTTTTCCGGATTTCTTCCGCGCGAGAAATTTCCCAAAGCCGTTCCGGCCGCAAATATTCAGCGTCAATCGTGCTTCCGGCATCCTGACGGAAGTTCTGATTTTTTTGTTCCGCCGACAGGATGTCGGCAGAACGTTGCTTAACAAAATTTTCATCGAACCAGCGTCCCGGATATTCGCCGGCTTCGGCGGCGAACGTTCCGTGAATTTCCCAGAAATCGCGTGAAACAAATTTTTTAATTTTTTCCTCGCGCTCGACCAGAATCGCCAGCGTCGGCGTCTGGACGCGCCCGACGGTCGTGAGATGAAACCCGCCGGTTTTGGAATTGAACGCCGTCATCGCGCGCGTTCCGTTGATGCCGATGAGCCAGTCGGATTCCGAGCGGCAGACCGCGGCGTCGGCCAGCGGCTGCATTTCCTCTCCGGTGCGCAATTGCGCGAAGCCGTCGCGAATCGCGGCGGGCGTCATGGATTGCAGCCAGAGACGTTGGACGGGTTTATTGGTTTTGGAATATTGAACGATGTAACGGAAAATCAATTCACCTTCTCGCCCGGCGTCGCATGCATTGATGAGCGAATCCACGTCCTTGCGCTTGATGAGCTTGAGCAAAAGTTTGAGGCGCGGTTCGGATTTTTCAATCGGAACCAGATCAAAATGCGGCGGAATGACCGGCAGATTGGCAAAGGTCCATTTGCCGCGCTTGACTTCAAATCCCTCCGGAACGGTAATGGTAAGCAAATGGCCAACCGCCGACGAAAGCACGTATCGGTCGCTTTCGAAGTAGTCGTCCACCTTCTTGAATCCTCCGAGCGCCTTGGAGATGTCGCTGGCGACGGATGGTTTTTCTGCGATGATTAACGCCTTGCCCATTATGATTCTCAATTAACCGCAGCGCGCCAAAAAAGCAAACGGGACGCGCAAGTGGGGCGGAACTTGGCTGAAACGCATCGGGATGTCAAAAAGGAAAACCGTCCGGCGTTTCACGCAATTTAACGGGCGCTGGTTTTTTGCCGGAAAGTTCCGCGATTTTCAAATTTTGAATTTCCCGCCGGCAACGAAAAAAGAGCCTTATCGAGGATGACGAAATTTGGAAAAAACTGCGCTAAAATCCGAATTCAGAAATCCGAAAGAAATCCGAATTCTGAAACTCGAATCAGCGAGGGGATTTCGCGCTTCGGATTTCGGATTTCCCGTCATTTTCCCGCCCGTTAAAACATCGAAAACCAAAAGCGCTCCGCAATTCCTCAATATCTTTGACACATGTCAAAGCGACAACGCCGCCGAACGATTAATTTGCTCTCGTAAATTTTATTGATCCGACATGAAAAATTCGATTGTGAAACTGGACGTGCGCGACGACCTCCGCAAAGGCATCGAGCCATTTTCAAAAATTATGGGCGCGGTTTCAGCGTTGCGCCCTGATGAACAATTGCTGCTCATCGCGCCGTTTGAACCGGTTCCGCTGTTTTCCGTTTTGAAAAGGCAAGGTTTCGAACACGTCTCGCGCGAACTGGAATCCGGCGATTTCGAAGTGCTCTTCACCCGCGATCCCAACGCACGGGTCGCCGCGGAAATTCCAAAAACGCCGCCGCTCAACACAGGCAAAGTCATCAAAAACGCGTCCGCGAAATCCGCCCGCGCGCGCGGCGATTCCGGAAAAACGGAGATCGTGGATGTGGACGCGCGAGGATTGGAACCGCCGCAACCGTTGATGAAGATTCTGGAAGCGCTGGCCGATTTGCCGGAAAACGCCGAATTGCGCGCGAAAACGGATCGTCGTCCGGTGCATCTCTACGGCCAGCTGGAAGATCGCGGTTTTTCTGGCGCAAGCGAGGAGCAATCTGATGGAAGTTTCATTACCAGCATCCGCCGCCATTGATTTGTCACGAGCGAAACGCACCGCCGCGCCGGCGCAGCCGATGACGGCGAACGCGCCGTCCATGGCGTTGCCGTTGAGCTTTGTCATCACCGGCCTGCTCGCGTTTTTTGTCGGCATCGTTTTGCTCGTGGCAAAACCGGAAATTCTCGCGACGTATCATTACAACCAGCACGTCATCGCAACGACGCATTTGTTCGTGTTAGGCTGGATTTGCTCGATCGTGATGGGCGCGATGTACGAGCTCGTGCCGGTCGCGTTGGAAACAAAACTTTACAGCGAAAAACTGGCGCGCTGGCAATTCGTTTTTCACGTCGTTGGATTCACCGGAATGGTCTGGATGTTTTGGATCTGGAACATGAAAAACGTCGGGCATTTCGGTTCGGCATTCGCCGCTGGTGTCGTTCTATTTGTTTACAATATCGCGCGAACCTTGCGTCGCGCGCCGAAATGGAACGTAACCGCGAGCGCGGTGGCTGCGGCGCTTTTTTGGATTTTAATGGCGATCACCGCCGGACTTTCCATCGTCGCGGCGAAATCGTTGTCTCAGGTCGAATCAGACGGATTGACCGGCGAAATTGTCGGCGGAGGACTTCGTTCCGTGGCGCGGGTGGTCGGGCGTTTCGATGCGATCAGCGCGATGCACGCGCACGCGCACCTGGGCGCGATTGGATGTTTCATCATGTTGATCGTGGGCGTGTCCTACAAACTCGTTCCCATGTTCACGTTGAGCGAAGTGCAGAGCCGGAGACGCGCGAATTGTTCCATCGCATTGCTGAACATCGGACTTGCCGGCGCGTTCGCGACGATTCTGATTCGCAGTCCGTGGAAGCTGGCGTTTGCGTTTGTCATCATCGCTGCCCTGGCAATTTACGGATGGGAAATCAAAGCGATTCTTCGCGCGCGAAAACGCAAGGCGCTGGATTGGGGAATCAAATATTTTATTACCGCCACGGCGCTGCTGATTCCGTTGTCCGTGATCGCGGCGGCGCTTTCGTGGCCGGGTTTGCCGGTCAACCGTTTCACCGGCCAGCTTGAAAACGCGTATGGTTTTCTCGGCATCATCGGCGTGATCAGTTTCGCGATCATTGGAATGCTTTACAAAATCGTGCCGTTTCTCGTGTGGTTCGGAAAATACAGCCGCCAGATCGGCCGCGCGAAAGTTCCCGCGCTGGCGGAAATGTATTCGGCCCGCGCGCAAGCGATTGGTTATTGGATTTATCTTGCGGGACTTGCCGTCGCGTGCGCAGGAATTCTTTTGTCCAATGGAACGGTCGTTCGCGCCGGAAGCGGTTTGCTTGGATTGAGCGCGGCGACTTTGGCGTTCAATGTTTCCATGATGCTCAGCCATTTTTTCAAACCGAAGCTTCAGCCGCTCGCGGCAAAAATTTCTCCAAAAACATCATGAGCGAAAATTCCATTACCGAAGCCGTTGTTCTCGAAAATCTGCGCGAGGTCATTGATCCGGAAATCGGCTGCAACATCGTGGATCTCGGCCTGGTTTACAGTGTCGCAATTCACGAATCGAAAGTCGTGATCACGATGACGCTCACCACGCCCGGTTGCCCGATGCACGACAGTATTCGAGGCGGCGTCGAACAGGCGCTTCTGCAAATCGAAGGCGTCAAGGATGTGGAAGTCGAACTGGTCTGGGAACCGCGTTGGAATCCTTCAATGATGACCGAATTCGGCCGGCAATTTACCGGCGTCGGAAATTTTTAACACACAAAAACAACAACCAAAAAATGAATACAACAAAAACTGAAAAACTCGTCGGTCCGGACAAAGTGATGGACGTGCGCCCGATTCCGTGCTCGATCAAGCACGGCCAAATCATCCAGGTCTGGCTCGATCTTGCGGTCGGCGATCATTTTATTCTGCTGAATGATCACGATCCCGTGCCGCTCTATTATCAATTCTCCGCGCAATGGCCGGAGGCATTCACCTGGGAACATCTCGTCAAAGGACCGGATGAATTCCGCGTGAAGATCACAAAATTGAAACCGACAAAAAATCCGAAAGAATCGGACGAAATCGAAACCGATTGCTGCGGCGGACATTAAACCAACCACAAGGAACGAAACGCCGGCCACGCGCCGGCGTTTCATTTTTTCCACAGAGCATGTTTTCGTTTTTTCATTCTGAAATTTTCCCGGAACGGAAATTGCATACCGGAATTTCGGCGCTTTGACCTGAGTGCGCCGTTTACTTCCGCCTTGAAAATGATTGAAATAGACGGATGACTGCCCTTTCCGACCTGAAAAAAATTGGAATTCTCAACAGCCTCCGAAGTTGTCAGTTGTTTGCAGGATTGCCGCAGGCCGACCTGGAAAATGTCGCCGACATCACGGTCATCAAGTCGTTGGAAAAAGACGATTACCTTTTCCGCGAAGGCGATCCCGCCGCCGGATTTTACATCGTGCAATCCGGATCGGTGAACGTGCATCGCGTGAACGCCGCCGGAAAAGAACAGATCATCCATATTTTCCGGCCCGGCGAATCGTTCGCGGAAGCCGCGCTCGCAACCGAAACGGGTTACCCGGCCGACGCGCGCGCGCTGGAATCCACGCAGGTTCTGCTCGTGCAAAAATCCGGAATTCTCGCGCTGATCCGGCGCCAGCCCGAACTTGCGTTGAGAATGTTAGGCTCGATGAGCATTCATTTGCGCGTGCTCGTCGCACAGCTTGAAGATCTGACGCTTAAAGACGTTGAAACCCGCCTGGCGAACTGGCTCGTCAAGCGATGCCCCGCCCCGGCAAGCGAGCAGCCCGCGCGGATTGAATTATCCATGACCAAGCGTGTTCTCGCCGCCGAGCTGGGCACCGTCAGCGAAACTTTGTCGCGCACACTCGCGAAATTCCGCGAACAAAAATTACTCACCGTCAAAGGAAAAACCGTAACGATCCTTTCGCCGGCAAAACTGACCGCGCTCCTCCGGCGGAATCTCGGCGGCTGAAAAGATGAAGCAATGCGTTTCCGCGGCCAGCTTCAACGCGATTCCGTCACCAGACACGGCGATTCGCGCCGGCCATAATGAATCCAATGTCGTCCATCATTCAGCAAAACGAGCCAGTCTTCGCTTTGCTCCGCGACTTCGGCAATTTCGCTTTCCGATAAAACCATGCACGCGGTTGAGAGCGCGTCGGATTCCGCGCCGGACGACGCCAAAGCCCACGCGCGGGAACGTTGACGCGCCGGTTTTCCGGTGCGGGGATCGAAAATGTGTTCGCCTTTCACCGCCACACCCGAACCGCTGAGCGAACAATGCTTCAACCAATAGCGATGCTCCGCGTTGTCGTCGCCCAATCCGCTCGACCATCCCGGCAAACCTTCCGGCGGCGCGCCCGCGAGAATACTGCTCCCGCCCGCGACGAGCAGGAACGACGGGCAATCCCATTCCTGAAGCTCGCGCGCCATGCGATCCAGCGCGAAACCTTTTCCAATCGCGCCGAGATCAAATTCCAATTTTCCGCTCTCGCAACGAATTGAAAGCATCTCCTTCAGCAAAATCCATCGCGGCGCGGCGGGTTGACTTTTCAACGCGGCGGGCGCGACGGAAAACGCGCCGCGCGTGGCGTGTTCCATTTTTTTTCCAATTTCCAGACAGGCAAACGCGGGTTCGCTCACGCGTAATTTTTCGCCGGGCGAAAGCTGCGCGATTCGTGAAATGTCGCTGCTTGCGCGAAACCGGCTCAAGTGATTTTCCAGCCGATCCAGCAATGCAAAAGCATTCTGCGCCGCGCCTTCCGCGTAGCTTTTTTCCTCGCCCGAGATTCGCGCCTCGAAATACGTCGCCATCGCGTGATGCTTGAAAACATGAATTTCAGCCATAAAAAATTAACGCGGAGAACGCAAAGAAAATCAAGAATAGCAATAGAACCATTTTCCAAACTTGCAATTCTTCGCCGGAACAATTCATTTGAAATTTTGAGGAGCGCGCCCGCCCCGGGCGCAGTTCGGCGCACCCTCGCGCCGAACACGAGCGCGTCGGAAATTCAATAAATTTGAAAACTTTCACGCGCAACAGTGAGTCGCGTGACGCGACCCACTGCGCCCGGGGCGGGCGCGCTCCCTTTGCATTAAACTATTTTTTCATTCACGGTTTACGCTGCGTTTCCGGTGTCCAAAGAATCAGCAGTACTTCAGGACGAACGCCGAAAAATTCCGGGCGAAAAGTTTTCAATCGTTCGGCGAGTTTATCGGACACATCCGTCGTGGTGATAAAAAAATCCGCCGGGCCGGTTTCCTGTCCCGGTTGCCAGAAACCCACTTGCGAAAATTTCCGCAGATACCACGGTAATGGCCACGGATCGGCCGCGACGACGGCGATGCGCGGATCGGAAAGATTTCTTTGCCGCACCAATTCCTCGATGCGTTTTGGCAAACCGAGCAAATCCTCAAGCGTGTGCGCGTAGGCGTAAGGATTTTTTTCATCCGCGGGACCGACGAACACGCGCAACCGCGTGTCACGCGCGATAGAAAACATAAGCTCGACTAAAACCAACAAAACAATAAGGCGGCGGAAAATTTTTTGGTTCGCGATCCAAAACCATTCAATTGCGATTCCGACAAGCAACGGAATTGGCAGCCAGAAATTCAGCGCGAGCCACGGCGTTTTGTACGGAATTGCGCTGTAAATGACGAAAATGGCAATCGCGTAAATCGCCAGAAAGATTCGACAAACCGAGCGTTCGCCTCGTTTCGAGTTTTGGTTTGAAACAACTGGCGCGCCGGAGCATTCTCGATTTTTTCCAAACGAATAAAAAATTCCTAACACTGTCACGGCAAGAATAATTCCGCCGGACCATCCGTCGCACAAAAGTTTCGCATAATACCAGAATGGTTTTTGATGGCCTTCGCCGCCGGCTCGCGCGGTGAAATTTGAAATCGCGTGATACAAATCGGCGAAAACTCCCCAGTTCCGCCCGAACCAGGTAAACAGCAAAATCGTGACAAAAAGAAAAACTGCGAGCGCGGCGGAAATCATTTTCAGCGGCGGAAAACCGGACAGCAGCTTGTTCCAGCTTAAGGTTTTTTGTTTTTTAAAAATCCAGCAAACGAACAACGCAATCGCCATCGCGAAATAATGCAGCGGCGCGGTTTCCTTGCACGCAAGCATCAGCGCGGCGCACAGACCCGCAAGCGCGGATTGTAGAAGAGATTTTTTTTCCAGCGCGCGCCAGCCGGAACAGATCAACCCGAGGGTGGCCGCGACGAACAGACTTTCGTGAATGAAATAGCGGTTGTAATAAACCGGCAGCGGCGCAAACGCGAACAGCAGCGCGGCAATAAAGCACGCGGCAAAACCGAACATTTCCACGCCCGCGCCAAAGAGAAAAACGGTTGCCGCTCCGGCGAGAACGGTTGAAAGCCGCAATTCGGACTCCGTGAGTTCGGAAAAATTTTTCGCGCCTTGCAATTCAGCCAGCGGCAACGCAAGCGCGGCAAGCGCCGGGCCGTGCCGGTCGCGCGGGTCGTAATGAAACGCTTTGCCGGAAAGCAATTCGCCGACGATGTAGGCGTTGACGGATTCGTCCGTGTGCATCGGTCGCACGCCGAGTTGCGGCAGGCGAACGGCCAGCGAGAGCAGCACCAACGCGAGAAAAATCGCGCGGCGGATTTTATGCGGCGGGTTTGCCAAACACTTCGACCTCAATGTAATGGTTCATTTTATTGGTCGTATTGCCGTTGCTGTAAAGGCGCACGTAGCGGCCTTTCACGCCTTTGGCATCAATGAGTTTTCCGTAAAAGGTTTCGATGTACGGACGATCTTTTCCGTTGGCGGAATTATCGTAAATGGTGGTCACGCCCTTGCTGAATGTCGGATCATCGGAAACCTGCACGACGACATCGCGATAAACGCGCGCCTGCGAATGATAATGCCAGACCACGATCGCATAAATATCCGCTTCCTTCTCGAGATCAATCTGAACCCATTGCTTGCCGATTCCGAGTTCGACCCAGGAACCTTCGTTGCCTTCCTTGTCGCCGTCGGTGATCAGATCCAGCGTGCCGACAATCGGCTCGTCGTCGCTCGAAGTGACTTTTTTGCCGAGCGCGAGATTGGTCGTTCCCACGGGAACAAGAAATTCCGGCCACTTGGTTTGTTTGGGTTCCAGGTTCGGCACTTTGATGGGAACCGGAGTTCCGACAAACAGCGGCGGCGGCAACTCGGTCTTGAGCGGAACTTTATCTTCCGCGAATGCCGTGGCGGCGAGCATCAACGAGGTGAGAACAGATAATTTCAAGAACAGGTTTTTCATATCAAAATTTTTCTCCATGTGACGCGGGCGCGCGGCCCGCGAGATTTTCAGGCCTTCACTTCTTCAGGCGTCATCACGATTCTTTTTTGCTCGGCGATGGCTTCGTTGGCTTTATGAATAATATACTCGCTGCTGAACGCCTCATCGGCAGGACAATTCAATTTCGCCGTGCCGCGAATCGCATTGAAAAAATTTTCCAGATGCGGCTGATGCGGCGGCTTGTTGAAGAACACGGGAATTTCGTATTGCGCGAGTTGCGCCGTTTCGCGAACGTCCACTTTCGCGGCATCAGCGGCCGGAACTTCCTTGACGCGAACGTAGCCTTTTTGAACCAGATCATCCCAGGAAACCGCCGTGGCGCGCGCCTCGCGATAAATCGCGCAGAGCGACGGATCTTCGGACATTTTGATCGTGCCTTCGTCGCCCATGAACATTTCGAAATAACCGCCGCCCGCGCTCGTGGTGGTCTGGACCTGATAAAACGCGCGGACAACGCCTTCCGGCATCTGAAATTCGTAAATGACCATCGCGTTGTCGTACCAGTCGTGGTTCTTGTAATAATCCAAACCGCCGCTGGCGATGACAGATTTGGCAATCGTGCCAAGCCACCAGTTGAAAATATCAATCTGATGCGCGCCGAGGTCGGACAACGGCCCGCCGCCAAGTCCCTTGAACCAGCGCCAATTCCGGAACTGGTGCATGTCTTTGTAACCGTATTTGGCGAGTTGTTCCGGCGACATTTCCGAATGCTTCGGCCAGATCAGGTCCGCGGCGACGGCGCGGTTCCATTGCGCCTGCGCGGCCGTCACCCGCCCGCAAAATTTCGCCTGATGCAAAAGGCGGTTCAAAGTGAAAAGATAACGCGGATTGCTGCGACGCTGATGTCCGATCTGCAACAGTTTTCCCGTGTCACGCATGGTCTGCACCATCGAACGCGCGCCTTCGATGGTGTTGCTCATCATTTTTTCGCAATAGACGTGCAACCCGGCTTTGAGACAGGCATTCGTAATCGGCGCGTGCCA
Organism: Verrucomicrobiia bacterium; assembly: GCA_035701135.1. GTDB lineage: Bacteria > Verrucomicrobiota > Verrucomicrobiia > Limisphaerales > DASXHY01 > DASXHY01. The sequence goes on along the minus strand of DASSNZ010000343.1, from coordinate 947 downwards.
GAAATCCGGCGTCGCGACGACGACCGCCTGCAAATCTTTTTCCTTCGCGAGCAGGTCTTCGTAATTTTCGTACGCGTTGACCTCCACGCCGTTCGCTTTGTAAGTGTTTTTTCCTTTCTTGCGATTGTATTCCCATATGTCGCAAACGGCCACGACGCGGACGCCGTCAATATTGATCAGCGATTCCGACAACACCGCGCCTTCCGCGCCATAACCGACGAGCGCGACGTTGATGTTGTTCAGCGTGGATTTCTTTTTCTGGACGGTTTCGTCCTTGGGACTGCATGAAGTCAGCAACAGACCCGCGCCGGCGGCGGCGGTTGTGCCGATGAATTCACGGCGGTTGATGAGCGGCGATTTGTCGAGCGGTGATTTTACCATTTTTTCAGAAGCGCAAATTTGTTATGCCGGGCGAGCATCAACGCGAACGCGACGAGCGCCACGTGAATTCCCAGCCAGGCGACGCCGCCATCCTGTTGAATCAGAATCAATCCGAACGTCAGCGCGATGTAAATTAAACCCTGGATGAACAACGACAATCTCGTGCCCAATCCGACCAGCAACATAATGCCCGTCACGATCAGCAACGGCCCGAGCACACGATCAAATCCCGTCGCGGCGAAATGCGGCAGGAGCGGCTCGTTGGCGAACTTGTCCTTGAGCGACGCCGGAATGCCCGAGTAATTGGTCAGCGCGTAATGCTTCACATTCACGTTGATCATCACGCCGCTGGCGTCCGGCTGGCCGGTTGTGGGATCAATCACCGGTTTTGCCACGGATTTGTACACGCCGAATTTTTCGATTCCGGTCACGATGTCGCGAATCGCCAGCCAGCCGCGTAAGATGAGAAACGCGAGCGTGGAATCGCATTGGCCGCAACAGCCGTTTTCTTCGGACGAGTTATTTTTTTTAATCGAGTCGTTCATGTATTGTCATTGATTGCTCTG
>DASSNZ010000342.1:0-11888 GCA_035701135.1 Verrucomicrobiia bacterium | reverse complement strand
CACGCGAAACGACGCCGCTAAAAACCCGATCGCAAAAATGGATGCAATAATGAAAACCCGGCAGCGACACGCCATTCGATTTTTCAAAATGGAAGCGGGCCGAAAATTTAAATTCAAAATCATGTTTCTATAAGGGTCGTCGCATTATTTTTCCCGGCGACAGTCTTGTAGTTTAGCATAGTATCCGGCGTCTGAAAGATCACCCGCAACAAAGGGCGAGGCGAATTCTAAGGCTTTGGTATAGCAGATTGTATCGTATTCCAGTTCGATACTATTTCTGGAAGAATATCGAAATGATCAGAGGCTTGTTTCCTTGCAGGAGATCAAAAGCGCATGATATCTGCGCGCGAATATTTCCGGAAATCGTCTTTATATCTCCAACATCCAAGCCAGTTTCTTTCGCGGACAGCCTGGATTAACGCCGGTTCGTAACTTCCGGCGCGGCGTTCGAAACGATGATCCACAGCCGAGATGCCGAGTACATTGGCCACCCCTTTGGCTGAACCCGGCATCCACCGCACCCCCGGCAATCGAACTTCGTAGTTGCCGCCACGAATCGCTGTCGTGCACGGTACGCAAACAGATATAGCTCGTTCCGGATGAGTATCTTCGCGCGAAACAACCATCATCGGGCGAACCTTGGCTTTCATTCCGAGGTCAATCCACCAGACCTCACCAGGTTTTGGTTGAATCATAAAATGATTCTATCGCTTTGGCGCGGAGTTCCCATGGCGAGAGTGACTGATCCTCACTCGTCGAAACAAGTTCCGCCCTGGTAATTACAAGTAATTGTCCATTGCGCATCACATATTGGGGCGACTCAATCGCTCGATCCAGGACGCCGCCCACATCGGATTTTAATTCGGTTGGCTTTAGCACAGTCACAGATTAAAACTAAGTCGCCTTTCAATTTGTATCAACGTGAAAAACATTTCTTATACTCTCACTCGGCTCCGCATTAAATTCCGCTTGAACAATTCGCAACGAAAGATGACAAAGAACGGTGGTCGAAAATCCCTTATGAAAACCTTCAACTCGTTTTTTCAAATCATCGCCTGCCTGCCGTTTTTCTGCGCGTCCGCGTTCGCCGCGCTGCCGGAACCGGTTCAACTCACGTCCGGCTGGATGTTGCAGGATGCCGCGAAAATTACTCAAAATGCCGAAGCGATTTCGAGCGCGGATTTCCAGACCGCCGGCTGGCATCGCGCCACAGTTCCCGGCACGGTGCTGACAAGTCTGGTCAACGACGGCATTTATCCCGAACCACTTTACGGCGAGAACAATCGCACGAACGTCATTCCCGACACGCTGTGCCGCACGACGTGGTGGTATCGAACCCCGCTCGTTCCGCCGGCTTCATTTGCGGGAAAAAGAATCTGGTTGAATTTCGACGGAATCAATTACGCGGCCGAAATCTGGATCAACGGAAAACAAATTGGAACGATCAAAGGCGCGTTCGCTCGCGGCATTTTTGACGTGACTTCCAATGTCATTGTCGGCGCAACCAATATTCTGGCGGTTCACATCATTCCACAACCGCATCCGGGAAAATCGCATGAGAAAACCATCGCGACCGGAACCGGTCCGAACGGCGGCATCACGGCGATGGACGGGCCGACATTTCTTTGCACGATCGGCTGGGATTGGATTCCAACCATTCGCGATCGCGACTCGGGCATCTGGCGAAAAGTCACGCTTTCAGCGAGCGGACCGATTGTCCTGGAAAATCCGCACGTCGTTTCGACTTTGCCGTTGCCACGAACGGATTCCGCCGATGTAACCGTTCAGGCAACGGCGCACAACGCGACGGATAAATCCCAAACCGGCGTCGTCAGCGGCGCCATTGGAAAAATTCATTTCAAACAAAACATTTCACTCGCGCCGCATGAAACGCGGACCCTTACTTTTAATCCGGCCAACACACCCTCGTTGCATTTTAAAAACCCGCGGCTCTGGTGGCCGAACGGTTACGGCCCGCAGAATCTTTACACGCTGAATCTTTCCGTGATGTCGGATAAAAAATTGTCCGACAGCCGCAAACTCGATTTCGGCATTCGCCAGATCACTTACGAACTGCCCGGCTCGCCGAATCTCGCGTTGTCCGTCAACGGCGTTCCCGTCGTTGCCAAAGGCGGCGATTGGGGAATGGACGAGGCGATGAAACGCATTCCGCGCAGCCGGCTTGAAGCGCAGATCCGGATGCATCAACTCGCCAACTACACGATCATTCGCAACTGGGTCGGCCAGAGCACGAGCGAGGATTTTTACGATTTATGCGATCGCTACGGCATTCTCGTCTGGGATGAATTTTTCCAGCCGAACCCGAGCGACGGACCGAATCCCGACGACACGGAATTGTATCTCGCGAATGTGCGCGAAAAAATTCTGCGCTTTCGCAATCACCCGTGCATCGCGCTCTGGTGCGGGCGAAACGAAGGCAATCCGCCGCAGGCGATCAGCGACGGAATCGGAAAACTCGTCGCGGAGTTCGATTCGGGAAGATTGTATCAGCCAAGTTCCACTTCGGGACGCGGCGTGATTTCCTGGGGGCCGTATCATTGGCGGACGCCGCGCGAGTTTTACAACTTCGGCGATTTCGAAGCGTTCAAAACGGAAATCGGTCTGATGTCCGTTCCAACTCTGGAAGCAATCCACGCGATGATGCCGGAGAAAGATTGGAACGTGATCAACGACGACTGGGCCGAACACGATTTTTGCGCCGGCGCGCAGGACGGAAATCATTATCCGGAAATCATCGGCAACCGCTACGGCGCGTTTTCGAGCCTCGCCGATTTCGTTCGAAAATCCCAACTCGCGAATTACGAATCTTATCGCGCGCTGTACGAGGGACGTTTCGCGAAACTGTTTCATCCCGTCACCGCGATCATCACCTGGATGAGCAATCCCGCGCAGCCGAGTTTTGTGTGGCAGCTTTACAGTCACGATCTCGAACCGAATGCCGCACTGTTCGCCGTCCGCAAAGCGTGCGAGCCGATTCATGTCATGATGAACCAGACCAACTGGCACGTGATGATCGTCAACAACACGACAAATCCGCTGGAAAATCTCGCGGTAAAAACCGCGATTTACAATCTGGACGGCTCCCTTCAATTCGCCGAAACCAATTCCATCACGGCCGCGAACAGCGCCGTAACCGACGCCGGCGCGATTTCATTTCCCGACCATTTGTCCGCCGTTCATTTTGTGAAATTGGAACTGCGCGACGCCCGAAAAAAATTGCTTTCGGAAAATTTCTATTGGCGCGCCGACCCGGAGCATCAGGATGATTTCCAGGCGCTCAACGCATTGCCGATGGTTTCGCTTGATGCGCGCGCGAAAAAACACACCTCGCGCGGACGTTGCATTCTGGAAGTCACCTTGCGCAACATGTCCAAAACTCCCGCACTGATGACGCATCTGCAATTGCGCCGCGCGAATTCCGGCGAACGGGTTTTGCCGGTTTTCTACAGCGATAATTATATTTCGCTGCTGCCGGGCGAAAGCAAATCGCTGACGATTGACGCGGCTTCCGCCGATTTGCACGGAGAAAAACCGTTGCTCGTTGTGGACGGCTGGAACGTGACGGTGAAATCCGAATCTTCAGGATCCGTGGAAATCGCGCTAAACAAAGACGCGTTCGTCCGCAGCGGAACGCTTCCGAAAAGAAGTGAACTCGGCAACATCAGCATCAACTGCGGCGGCGGTCGTCCGGGATTTTTCCGGTTCGGCGACACGTCGCCCGGATTCGTCGGCGATCAGGATTTCAAAGGCGGCAACACGGAAACTTCGCGTAACACCATTGACGTTAACGCGCCGAATGCCGCGCCCGCCGAAGTTTATCAGACCGAGCGCTGGGGCGATTGCGCTTACACGATTCCGGTCGGGAAAAATCCCCGCACGGTCCGGTTGCATTTTGCGGAAACGAAGTTCGGGCCGGGCGAACGAAAATTCAATGTGGACATCAATGGCCGCCGTGTGTTGACGGATTTCGACATCGCCGGTGAAGCCGGAAAAAACAAAGCCGTGGTGAAAGAATTTAAATCCATCGCGCCGGACGCGGACGGAAATATCATCGTGACGTTGAGCCGCGGTTCGGCCGATCAGCCAAAAATTTGCGGAATCGAAATTTTGAAATAATCAACCCGCCGTTTGCGTTTCCGTTTCGGCGGCCGGTTCCGAGACGACAGATTCGTCGTCCCGATTTTTCTCCGGCACGGTGACGACGATTTCCGTTCCCGATTCACGATGGCTGACGAGCGAAAAAACAGCGCCGGAACGTTCCGCGCGCTCGCGCATTCCGAGCAATCCGAAATGTCCGCCGCTGATTCCTGGCGCGTTCGCGACATCGAATCCCACGCCGTCGTCGTGAATCGTGAGCACGACCTTTTCTTTCTGATAATTCAGGCGGATTAAAATCATTTTTGCGTTCGCATGTTTGACAGCATTGGCGAGCGCTTCCTGCGTGATGCGAAGCAGATTGTTTTCCACGCGCGCGGGGAGTTTGCGCGGCGCGCCGGAAATTTGAATTTTGATTTTGGGGCCGCTTTTTTCCAGTGGTCGCGCCACTTCGGTCAAAGCGTTGGCGAGATTGCTGTTTTCAAGAAGGTGGGAGCGCAAGTCCCAGACGGAACGTTGCGCTTCGGCGAGGCTGTGACGGCTCAGGTTCCGGGCGATTTCAAGCTGCTGAATCGCGAGCGCGGGCGACGCTTTCAAATGCGCGGCCACGGTGTCCAATTGAATCGCGATTCCCGCGAGTTCCTGTTCCAGCGTATCGTGAAATTCGCGCGCAATGCGGCTGCGTTCCTCCAGCACGGCTTCGCGTTGCACGCGGCGTTGGATGATTCGCGTCTGTTCGCTCACGCGCCGGTTCAGCACGACGACCCACGCGCCGCTGATGAGCAGAATGACGGCCATCGCGCTGAGAATCCAAAGCAAACGAGAAAGAGTCCACCACGGCGGACGACGCAAAACAACGACATCGCCCGGCGAGCGCAACAGCAATTCGAATGATTGCGGGTTCAGAAACGAAACGCTTTCTTTCACCTGCCGGATCGAGCAAATGCCGGTGACCTGAACGAGACTTCCTTTTTCCACAACGTCCGGCGCGTTTTCGGTTTGCGACAGATGCGCGTTAAAAATCACGTTGCTTGATTGCAGAATTAAAATGCGTTCGTTGCCGCGGCGGACGAGATTCAGCATCCGGGCGGTGAGCGTCACAAGATTTGCATCCAGCTTTCCACTCAACGCATCCTCAACGGTGGCTTTGATCGGCGCGGGCGCGGCTTGCGAACCGACCTTCCGAAAAATCGCGTCTTCCATCGCCGGGGAATATTCGCTCATGACCGGAAAACCTGCCGCTTCGATGATGTCGCCGGGCTTCACGGGAGTTGTGTCCTGAGTTTCGATGCGAAAACCCTGCGCGCCGTCGCGAATGAAAAGCGCGTGGCCGGAATCCTGGTAAGTGACAACGCCCGCGACTTTCACGCGATGCCCGAAATCCATTCCCGGAAAATATTGCATCAGGCTTCCCGCCGGGCGCGCGGGACCGGCGAACGGATCGGCGGGTGAAGGTTTTTCAACGCTCAGGTGATTGGTTCCGCTGACGAACAACAACGGCGCGGCGAATTGATTTTTATGATTGAAAATGCTTCCCACCGCGCCGCGCAGACGAATGGTGGAATTCACCAGCCACGAAACATCTTTTACCGGCGGATAATCATAAACATACGCGCGCATTTTTCCGCCGCCGACGGCGAGTTCGAGATGCAAATGATCGGCGATGTATTTTGCGGAGCGGACCACGCCGTGGATTTCAACCCATTCGCAGTCCAATTTTCCGGAAGCCAATTCATCGAACGAAGCCGGTTGCGCGGGAGGCAATTCACCTTCGCCGAGAACTTGGATGCTGTCCTCTTTCACAATCGGCGCCCAATCTCCGTTGAGCGTTGTTCCCTCCAGTTCCACGCGCTGGCCGAGACGCAATTTGGAATCCGGTTTTCGTCGAACGAAAATCGCGCCGGTGGAATCCTGAATGAAACAAAGTCCGCCCAGATTGTAAAACGTGACGGTCGCGCGCAGGTGAACAGGGTAACGCCGCGCGGCTTCTCCGGTCGTAAGCGCGCGGATTTGAGCGATGTTCGTGAGAACGGAAAGATTCTCCGGCGGCAGAGCGGGCGATTCGGCCGGCGCAGAAAAGTAAATTCCGAAGGAAAACAAGGTGACTAAAAGCAGCGTCACGCGGAATTTCAAAATTCCCGGGCGCAACTGTTTGATGAATCTCATGAAATCACCACGATAGCAGGCCCATCAGTCGAGGCAAGCGGTCTGGTTTCAGTTGAAAAAAAGCCGCGCCTCAGCGGTGAAAATTACGACGTAACCGAAATCAGGAGTTTGGTTCTTTCCCGTCGCATTGCGTCATCATCAGTTTCACGAGATCAAAAAGCCTGCCGGGTTCGTTCGGCTTGACATAGTAATCTCGCGCGCCCAGTTCGCGCGCCCGGGCAATGTCTTTTTCAGATTGCGACGAAGTGAGAATAACAACCGGCAATGTGCTCAGCGGGGGCGTCTGCCGAAGGCATCCCAGCACTTCAAATCCGTTTTTTCCGGGCATGTTCAGGTCGAGAACGATAAGGCAGGGCAGCGGGTATTTTTCGCGGTCGGCAAATTCTCCCGTGCCGCTCAGATAGGCCATCGCCTCCCGCCCGTCACGGGCGACCTGCAACGGGATGGTGACTCCCGCCTTCTTCAAAGCGCGCCCAAAAAAGAAGACGTCATTGACGTCGTCCTCGACGAGGAGAATGGATGAAGCGTTCATGGCCGCGTTCCTTCATGCACTGCTTGTTTTCAATTCCACCCAAAAGCGGCTGCCTTTGCCGCGGTTGGATTCGACTCCGGTGTTTCCGCCCATGCGTTCCGCCGCCTTGCGCACAATGGCCAGCCCGATGCCGGTGCCTTCGTAGAGTTCGGCGCGATTCAGCCGCTGGAACATTTGAAAAATACGCTGCTGTGAGGATTCGTCTATTCCGATTCCGTTGTCCTCAAACCAGAATCGCGCCATGGAATGGTTTTGCGGGCTCGGCTCGGCCCAAACTTTGATTCGCGGCGGGACATCGGGCTGGACGAATTTGATCGCATTCCCGAGCAGATTCGAGAATACCTGCGTCAATGCCGCGGGATTGGCCTGGACCCGGGGCAATGGTTTGATGATTTCAATGGTCACGTCCGGCCGGTGCAGGTTCGGATACGACTCGATGATTTCGCGTAAAAGTTTTTCCGTGTTTACCGGGCTTAGCAGAATGTCACCGCGCACAATGCGGCTGTAATTGAGCACATCTTGAATCAACTGATCCAATCGGTCCGCTGAAGTGCTGATGCGTTCAAGATAAATTTTGCCCGTCTCATCCAGTTTCGCACTGTGTTCCTCCGCAAGAATGTTTGAATAGCCAAGCATTGCGCGGAGCGGCGCGCGCATGTCGTGCGCAATACTGTACGAAAATCCCTCCAGTTCCTGGACCGTTGCGGTCAATTCCGCAGTGCGCTCGGCCACGGTCTTTTCCAGGTTCACGGCGTGTTGGCGCAATTTTTCCTGAGTCCGGGCGAGTTCCTCGATCAAATCACGCACCTGATATTGCCGGCGACGGGAGTGCAGCGCCACTTCCACCGACCGCACCAGAGTTTGCGCTCGGAGCGGGCGCTCAAGCAAAGTGACCGAGCCGGCCGCCGTGGCCACCATATCCAGCAAAGTCGCCAGACGCGATTCACCGCCGCTGGTCAATATGATGAGCGGCAATTCAGACCAGGAAGGCTGGGTTTTGAAGACTTCAAAGATATCCGAAGCCTGCGGCGGTTCCAGCGATTCCTCGGTCATTAACAGGACGCCCGCGCCGGCCGCTATCTGCCGGGAACAATCAGTAGCGCTCCGGCAAATGTAGGGCTGGAAACCTTCGGCGTAGAGCAGGGCGGCCATCGCGTCGGCATCCTGGCCTATGGGCGCTGAAATGATGATTCGTTCGTCGCGATGCGGCTGGTCCATGCCTTGTTCCTTCTTGCCGGCAGAATTATTCGCAGGCGAAAATCGTCCAACTTCTCCTCTGCCCGGCGCATTACGTGATGAAGCTACACCTGATTGCATCGTCGCGCTTCAGGAAGCTTTCATGATCTGGTTTTTGTCGCCATGGAAGACAGGCACACCAGTCAACACACCCTGAAAATCCGTCAGCGGTTCACCGACCCGGATTCCTTTGCCCGTCTCGAGTTTGATCTGGCGTATTGTTTTCTCATGCCGTCCACTGCGTTTTTTGACAACGGAAATGGCCTGTTTGACTTCACCGTGGGCTTCGAAATAACGGAGGTTTATCACGGTGTCGGAAAGATAACTGAGGTCCACGGGCGCCTCGGCGGCCGCTACCAGCCCGTGCTGCGCGAGAATGAAAATCGTGATGACGCCCTGCTGGTTCAGAAAGGAGGCGAGTTCGTGCAGTTGAGCGTTCATGTAATTCTCGCCCGGCATTGCATTGAGATAACCGTTGAGGCTGTCAATCACGACGAGTTTGCAGCCTGCCTCCACCCCGCGCCGGATGCGCACGGCAAATTCGCCGGGTGAAAGTTCGGCGGGATCAATCTGCTGCACGGTGATCGCGCCGCTTTCGAGATGTTTTTCCACATCCATGCCCAGCCCCTTGTTTCGATTGAGCATTACATTGCGCGTTTCATCGAACGTGAAAATCATGGAGCGTTCGCCCTGGCCGGCCATTTTAATGGCATATTGCGAAGCGACAGTGGATTTGCCGGTCCCCGCGGGGCCGAGGATCAGGGTGGTTGTTCCCCGGTCCAGCCCGCCGCCCAATAAAGTATCCAGTTCCTTGATGCCGCTGGAAACTGAACCGTGGTCAAATGAACCCCGGTGCTCGGCGGCAACGACCCGCGGAAAAATGGCCAGGCCGCCTGTGCGGATGGTGTAATCGTGATAGCCCTCGCTGTATTTCACGGCGCGCAACTTGGAAACGCGCAGCCGCCGGCGCGAGGTGCCGTAATCGGGTGTGAATTGTTCCATCTCGACGACGCCGTGCGTCAGACTTAATACGTGAGGGTCAAAACCCGTTCCACTCTTGTCCATTTTATCGTCGAGCAACAGGACGGAGCTTTTAAATTTCGCGAACTCACGTTTTAACGTCAATAGCTGGCGGCGATAGCGCAATGCGGTTTCCGCCATCAATCGAAATTCGGAAAGTGAATCGAAAACAACCCGCGCCGGCTGAATCTTGCGCGCTTCCTCCAGCAGCAACCCGCTCACCTTGTTCAATTCGATTTCCGAAGGATGAAACACCGTGTTCTGCGCCTCGGGCCGCAGCAGGCTTTCGATGGCCGATAATTCCAGCAACGGAATGGAGTCGAGCGACCATCCGTGGGATCGCGCCACTTTAAGCAACTCATCCTTGGTTTCTGAAAGAGTGATGTAGAAGACCTTCTCGCCCCGGCGCACTCCTTCCAAAAGAAATTGAAGCGCCAGAGTCGTCTTGCCCGAACCGGGATCGCCCTGGACCAGATAGAAGCAGCCGCGCGGCAATCCTCCGCTAAGAATATCGTCGAAGCCTTCAACGCCGCTCGGGCAGCGTTCATCAGAAAAGTGGGTCGAAGGATTTCTATCAGATTTCAGCGTGGTGGCCATATTTATTGTTCCGGTAAATCCGGTAAATAAATGTTCCCACTGCTCTTAAGATACAGGGTAATTGCCCTATGGACATATTTTAACCGTGAAGAGAGACGCGAACGAACGCAGATCAGCTTCCGTTCACTCTGGTTAAAACGGTTACCAACGTGTTAATGCCGTTCAGCCCAAAGATCGGGTTTCACCTGCGATCAAATTGATAACTGGCTTCGGCCAATGCTCACCGATTCATTCCGGCAATTTGTGATCGGGAATACTGCACGTGGGCTTCTCATTTACCGCGCCGATGGTGTAATGACCGCCCGCCGGACAAGTCGGCATCGCGCGCAGATAGGGAAGCAAATCGCTCTCCGTCGGAATTGAAGCTTCGGGCATATTGTGTTCCAGCGCCCATTGTTGTTTCGCGCCTTCTATCCGGCGAAGATTATTGATGCACGCGTTTTTCTGCGCCGTCTGCCGTGCTTTGACAAAATTTGGAATCGCAATAGCGGACATTAATCCGATGGGCGCGGCGATAACCGACGCGACCAACATCGGTCCTGGATTTCTGTTTCCGTTTTCAACCGTGAGCCATCCTTCATCGGTGTTTGCGGCGACGCTGAACGCGACGGTTGCGCGATTGGTATTCACAAAAGTTTCAAGCCATCGTTTCCGGGCCGGCTGGGTTTTTCCGTTCATCAAAAAAATCTGCCGTTGGATTTTAACCACCGTCCCGCCAAAACGTTGGCTCAGAAACGAAAACGCATTTCCGTTTTCAGGAATTCCTTTCGCGAGCCGCTTGAATTCCGCGGTGGATTTCAATCCCGGTTTTTTCCCGTTCATCGTCGCGACAACGTCCCGCACCAGATCGTCGCTGCTCGACACAAACAAATATCCGCCGCTCAAGGCAATCGTCGGATGCAGTCGAATCGGCAGCGGCATGGGAAACGGCATCGAACGCATTTTAAGTCCGGGCTGGTCCTCGCGTTCGACGTTTTGCGAAGCTTTGGACATCAGGGAATCGAGCCGATTGAAAATGGTTTCGTCTTTCACTTTTGCGGCAATCATCAGGCCGGGCGCGGGGATTTGAACGGTTTCGCGATTGGGCATCGGAACGGTGATGCTTTTCGAATCATCAAGCGTGAGCACGATTCCAAATTCGCCGCCGAGAGAATTCAACGTCTGGTCCCATTTCAATCCTGTCGCGTGCTCAAACATCGCGGGAAACGAATCCAGAAATTGATTTGCCTGGGGAAAACCGGATTCGCCGGCCTGTTCTTTCACAACCGACCAGAGCAATGGCAAATCGAGGTCCGAAAAAACCGCCATTCCGGTTTCCGCCGGCAGCATGTCGAGCGCTTTCAAGGCGTGCGGCTTTTGTCCGCCGAGTTTCCAGAGAAAACCATTGCCGCGATTCGGATAATGATGAAGAAAACTTTTGCTGTGATACAATCCGGGTTCGATCTGAATCGCGCTCATCCCGAACCCGCTCACGTCCTCAACGCCGCTTTGTTTGACCAGCCGCGTGACAATATCAAATCCCTTTCCGATATTCGCGCGTTTTTCGTCATCCAGATCGGGCAACGAAGTAAAAAGTCCCCGCCAGCCGGAAATCTTGCCGGAAAGTCCATCGAGCCATTGTTGCGTTCCGAGATACAAATAAAAATCGCCGCCGGGATCGAGATGCGACGTGACTTCCTGAAAACTATTCGTCGTGGCGGAAACAACTTTGGAATTGCCCGCGGGCGATTCCTGTTTGTTGCAACCAATGAAGGCCAGCGCGCACAGCGCGATCGCGCACGCGACGGGAACGAGGGTGAACAGGGTTTTTTTCATGGATGGTGGTTTTGCTCCGGGTTTTCCAGATGGCAGCTTTTTTCCGCGCAAAGGTAAAGAACATTTTGCAGCGGAAAATTCGTTTTCCCAAACCTGCGGATGGATCCGGGAAAAACGCTTTCGAATTTGCCCCGCTTTTTCGGCAGCCGCGCCTTGTTCCCATCCGGACGCTGTTCCATAATCAACAAATGAATTTGCGGACTGATTTGCTGAATGGCATCGAAAGATTTTTGGATGTCATTCCCGCGCAAACACGCAAACGCGGGCGCGATTATCAGGCAAACGGCCATGTGATTGAACTGGAATGCGTCGAGCCGGACCATCTTTTCGCGGCCATTGTGCGCGGCAGCAAGGATTATCGGGTCGGCCTGGAATATTCGGAGAATCATTGGTTTTCCGATTGTTC
>DASSNZ010000341.1:0-2724 GCA_035701135.1 Verrucomicrobiia bacterium | reverse complement strand
CCCTGAAAAAACTGAAATGCTGAAAGACAAAACCGCAAATTTCCAGTTTCTGAAAATCTGTCATTCTGCCAAAACTCTGAAATTTAGCGAAAATTCGCAAAATTTATGTCAACTTCGGCTTTGGAACGTCGTTGCAAAAAGAGGGGAAAGTGCGGAAGCCAGGTTGCGCCAATTAAGCAAATTTTTTGAATTTCGTTCTCGATGGGTTGTTCCCCGGTTCAGGAACCATGCACGCGTTTCACAATCGCTGTGGTGAATCGCGCGGGCATTCGTTTCGACAATGCCGAAGTGACTCGATTGAAAATTCCCGGAATCACCACGCGCCTGCCTTTCATCAAACCGCGATAACCGATTTCCGCGACGGTTCGCGCGTCCATCGTGAACGGCGCGCGCTTCGATCCGAAATGGCCGCGTGAAAAAAATTCCGTATGCGTCGTGCCGGGACAAAGCGCGGTGACTGTGACGCCCGATTTTTCAAGTTCAACCGAAAGCGCGTAACTGAACGAATACACAAATGCCTTGCTCGCGTAATAGACATTCACCATCGGCCCGGGCTGAAACGCGGCGGTCGAAGCAACGTTTAAAATGCGTCCGGCTTTTCGCGCCAGCATCGGTTGCAAAAACAAATGCGTGAGTTGCGTCAACGCGGTTATGTTGACCTGCAGAATGCCTGTTTGTTCGCGCAAATCGGATTTCGCGAACGCGCCGTAAAATCCGATTCCCGCATTGTTCACGAGAACGGAAATCGGCGTATCGTGCAGCGCGTCGAAAATTTCCCGAGGCGCGCCTGCGGCGGACAAATCCCGCGCGAGAACTCTGGTTTCAATTCCGTGTTCGCGGCGCAGTGATTCCGCGAGTTGGTTCAATCGCGATTCGTTCCGCGCCACCAGCGCGAGATTGAAGCGGTCCGCCGCGAATAATTTCGCAAGTTCAAGACCGATTCCCGAAGACGCGCCGGTGATCAGTGCCCAATCGCTCATAATCTTTCGCGGAAGATGCGGGTGAAAAAGTTTTTCCGCAAATGCTTTGGCGAATCCGATTTGCTCATTGGCCGAACGTGCGATAAACAGGAGCATGGAAACGAATCCGCATTTGTTTGATCCGTTGACAATCAGGTCCGTCACGCTGCGCCATCGAATCGGCGTTTCGCCGATGTGCCAATATTCCTCCGAGGACGGAGTCGCGACGGATTGGCATCTGGTTCATCTTGGATCGCGCGCGATTGGCGGCGCGGCGCTTGTGATTGCCGAAGCCACGACGGTTTCTCCCGAAGGCAGGATTTCGCCCGGCGACGCGGGAATCTGGTCGGACAAACACGTGGAACCGATTTCGCGCATCAATCGTTTTCTGAAACAGCACGGCGCGGTTCCGGGAATTCAAATCGCGCACGCCGGGCGAAAAGCCTCCGCGTCGCGTCCCTGGGAAACCGACGCGCAATTGCCGGATAACGCCGGCGGCTGGCCGACGGTTGGACCGAGCGCGATTGCGTTTGGCGAGGAACTTCCGAAAATTCCGCACGCCTTGAGCGAATCGCAAATTGCCGGTGTGCAAAATGATTTCGCATCCGCCGCCAGACGCGCGCTGGATGCCGGTTGCGAATGGCTGGAAATTCATTCCGCTCACGGTTATCTCAGCCACGAATTTCTTTCTCCGCTCGCGAATCAGCGGACGGATTCGTATGGCGGAAGTTTTGAAAATCGCATTCGCTTTCTGATCGGAACCGTTCGCGCCGTTCGCAAATTCTGGCCGGATCGTCTGCCGCTCGCCGTGAGACTTTCCTGCACCGATTGGGTTCCCGGCGGATGGGACATCGAACAAAGTGTGGAACTCGCGCGGCGGCTTAAAAGCGAAGGCGTGGATCTGATAGATTGCAGTTCCGGTGGAGTGGTTCCAAACGCGAAAATCCCCGTCGGACCGGGTTATCAGGTGGCGTTCGCCGAACACATCCGGCGCGAAGCCGGAATCGCCACCGCGGCCGTCGGCATGATCACCGAGCCGACTCATGCCGAAGCGATTGTGCATAACGGCCGCGCGGACATGGTGTTGTTGGCTCGTGAATTATTGCGCGACCCTTACTGGCCGATGCGCGCGGCGCGAGCGTTGCGTCGCGCCGATGCCGTCCAGCCGCCGGTGCAATATAAGCGGGCGTGGTAACGGGACGTGCATTCTGGCCCAATGAATCAAACTTCTAAAAACTTGTTTTCAATATCCACAGTCAAATTGAACGACGCGGAATCGCAAAGAACGTGGAAATACGTGAAGAAAAAAACAGGCTCTGCGAAACTTCGCGTCCTCGGAAACTCTGCGTTAATTTTAAATAGAATTGCGCGCAGCCTTTTTTCGCATTGAATTTTAATTCGCAGTTCTCAGAAATCCGTGTTCACCCGTGTTCATCCGTGGTAAAAATAAATTTTTTTGCAACGGCCAGGGCAAGGGACGCCTGCGTTACTATTGACTCGCGCGGAGCGCCGGGCGTGAGTTAGAATTTTTGCGATGTCCGATTCGTATGAACAACTGCTCGCCGCCACGATTGAGCATTTGCAAAATCTAAAATCCCGCGGAGTGCGTTTCGTTTCCGTGTCGGAAAAAAATCTGACCGCTCTGGAAAAAACGCCACGCCGTCCCGCGCCGAAAACACAATCTCCCGTTTCAGCGCCGGACGTTGTTCCGCAAATGGATTCCGCCAAAGCCGTCGCATTCGAGAAACTTCGCGAGCGCGTGATG
>DASSNZ010000340.1:0-4836 GCA_035701135.1 Verrucomicrobiia bacterium | reverse complement strand
GTTGCGCCCAATCCACCGCGGCGCGTCCGCCCCATTTTTCCGGCGCGCACGCGAGCGTTTCGGGTTTCGTTCCGCGCAGGCGGCGCGCGGTGAAATCGTAGAACGAGCCGTCCACGTTCTTGAATTCCGCGCCGCCTTTTGTTCCGTAAAACGAAGCGGAAATTATCGCGTCGCAACCCGCCGGAAGTTTCCACGAACACGCGAGGCGAATCGTCGCGCCGTTGTCCAGATCCAATCGCGCAATCGCATAATCCTCGACCGCTTCGCAGCGTCCGCGAATGGGTTTTCCGTGCGCGAACAAACGGCTGGTCACGGTTCTGACGCCCGGGAAATTCAGGTTCCATAACGCGAGGTCAACGAGGTGAATTCCGAGATCCATCACGCAGCCGCCACCGGATTGTTTCCAATCGTAAAACCATGGTTTATCCGGGCCGTACGCATTGTGAAAAACCAGATCCACCGCGAAAATTTCCCCGAGTTCGCCATCGCGACAGAGCTGATGAATCGCGCGAACGCCACGCGTGAAGCGGTAGGAAAGATCCACGCCGAGAAGAACGTTCGCGTCGCGCGCCGCATCAATCACTCTTTGATTTTCCTCCGCCGTTCGCCCAAGCGGTTTCTGGCAAAAAACCGGAATGCCACGCTCCAGCGCCGCAATCGCTTGTTCCGCGTGCAAAGCGCTGGGCGTGGCAATAACTACCCCATCCAGACCCACCTCCATTAAATCATTCAAGGAATTCAACACCGCCGCGCCCGGCGCGATTTCCAATGCGGCCGCAGTCAGGTCGCGCGCTGTGTCCGCAATGGCGGCGACTTCGGCAACTTCGCTTTTCGCAATCGCTTCGAGGCGATTTCTTCCAATCCATCCCACGCCGAGAAAACCAAGCCGGGGTTTTGCGCTTTTTTTCAAATCGGACAATTCCGGAGGACAGGGTTCTGAAAGAAGTGTTCTCATTGTAAGATCAGGGCTTTCAAAAAATTTTCCGGGCGTTGTTTCATCGCGTTCATCGCGTGGGAAATTTCGTCGAGACGAAAGCGATGCGTGTAAAGCGGCGAAGGATCGAACGCGCCTGTGACAACCGCGCGAGCGGCAGCTTCAATGCCCTCGGTGTAAATTTTCGGATCGCGCTCGTGCGCGTTGATGACATCGAGTCCGCGCCAGTTCCAAAGCTGCATGTTCACTTGGCGCAATCCGTCCTGATGATAACCGGCGATCACGAGCCGCCCGCGTTCGCGCGTCAGTTCGGCGGCGAGATCAAGCGGCCATTGCATTCCGATGGCTTCGATCACGCGGTCGCAACCCTGGTCGGATGTCAGCGCTTTGACCTTCCCGACGATCCGGCGGTGATCGTCCATCGTAATCGTTCCGGCAGCCCCCATTTTTTTTGCGATGTCCAGCGCGAATTGACGGCGTGAAATTGCGATGACATTCGCGTCGGCGTTCGCGCACAACGCGGTGAGGACCGCGCCGAGGAAACCAATTCCAATCACCGCGACGGTTTGTCCGGCGCGAATGTCCGCGCGGCGAAAAACATTCATGGCGCATCCCAGCGCTTCTCCGGGAAACGGCTGATTGTCCAGTTCGGCGGGCAATCGCGCGACGGAAGTTTCCGGCGCAAGATCGAATTCCGCGAAAGCGCGATACGACAACATTGCGACGCGATCACCCACGCGAATTTTCGAAACTTTCGAGCCGACCGCGTCCACGCGACCCCAGCCTTCATGGCCGGGTTCGCCGGGATTCATCGGATATTTAAACCAGGGCCGGCCTTCCCATGTCGCGAGATTCGAGCCGCAAACGCCGCAGCCTTCGAGCCGGACGCGCACTTCATCGCCGACCGGTTCGGGAATCGGCACGGACACGAGTTGCGCTTCGCCGGGCGCGGTGACGACCGCCGCGCGCATGGTTGTTCGTGGACGGGATTTTGAGACGGAATCGGATTGCGCCCGCGCCGGTCTGAAAAGTTGTTTTTCTGTTGTTCCGGGCAAACTGGTTGTGATTTCCATTGATGATTATTCGCGTTGAAATTTGGTCAGATGGCTTTTGCCAATACCGGCTGAGATTGTTTTCCGTTGTGATTGTTTTCGTTATTGAGTTTCGGAAATTTTTTAAGGCGCGGCGGGCGAATCGAGGGAGAGCGGAGATTTAGAACTTTTCCATCGCGCGCATCGAGAAGCGGATGCGTGACGAAACCGGTTTGCGCGCGAAATTCCTCCAGCCATTCGCACAACCGGCGCACGCCTTCGCGGACTTTTACTTTCGGAGTCCAGCCGGTCGCGGCGGAAAATTTTCGCGTGTCGGAGACGTAATATTGTTGGTCGGCGGGACGCCATTCATCGAAGCGAATATCCGGCGCGTTACCGCGCAGTTCGCCAATCAGATTCAGGAGCTCCAACAAGCTCGTCGTGTTTGACGGCCCGCCGCCAATGTTAAAGACCTCACCGGAAATCGAATCCATATTTTGCTGCGCGAGCAGAAACGCCTCGACCAGATCCTCGACAAACAGCGCGTCGCGGACCTGGCGTCCGTCGCCGTAAATCGTGATGGGTTTTCCATCGAGCGCGCGAATGAGAAAATGCGCGACCCAGCCCTGGTCTTCGTTCCCGAATTGATGCAAACCGTAAATGCAACTCATGCGAAACACGGCGGCGCGAAGCCCGAACGTGCGCGCGTAATCAAGAACGTATTGTTCCGCCGCGCCTTTCGAGCAGCCGTACGGACTGTGAAAATGGATCGAACGCGTTTCGTTGAAGCCGTGTTCGCGAAGCTCGTTTTCCACCGGCTCGTAACGGCCATCGCGCCGTTCCAGTTTTACATCGTCCATGTGGCCGTAAACTTTGTTCGTGCTGGTGAACATGAGCGGCGGCGGATTGGACAATGCGCGCAACGCTTCCAGCAGATTGAGCGTCCCCCGCGCGTTGATTTCAAAATCGCCGACAGGATCATCAAGGCTCGTCGTCACTGCCACCTGCGCGGCGAAATGAAAAACCTGCGACGCGTGTTGGGCGGCTTTTCGGAGCGCTGCCGCATCGCGAACGTCGCCTTGCACAAACTGAACGAGATCGCCGTGCGTGGATTGGAGCCACGCGAGATTTTTCTCCACGCCCGGGCGCGACAAATTGTCGAACAGCAAAACGGGTTTGTGCGTGGAAAGAATACGATGCGCCAGATTGGTTCCGATAAATCCCGCGCCGCCGGTGATCAAAGTGGGACGATCATTCCGACCGTCCGCGCCGATTCCGACGCGCCGTGAATTTTCGTTCGCTCCGCGCGACAGTTTGTGTTTTGAAGACGTGATGCCCATTCCGCGTTTTGAATTTCCATTCGTCATACGGTTAAACCTCTTGAGGAAAGCTCCGCGCTGGCCTGATCCACGCGGTCTTCCGCAACCTGGCCTTCCAGCCAGGCCACCAGTTCGTCCAATCCTTCTTCAAGCGAAACGCGCGGCTCGTAACCGAGAACACCGCGCGCCAAATTGATGTCCGCAAAGCAATGGCGCACGTCGCCAACGCGATATTTTTCAGTGATTTCCGGCTCGATGTAATTTTTGCCCATCACCCTGGAAATGCGCTGCGCGAGTTCGTAAATCGTGTAATGCCGGCCGCTGCCGATGTTGAACACCTGGCCCGCCGCGCCGCGCGTTTCCAGCGCAAGACGACATCCGCGAGCGACATCGTGAACGCTGACAAAATCGCGCTGTTGCAAACCGTCCTCGAAAATTTTCGGCGCGTTGTTGTTCAGCAAACGCGAGGCAAAAATCGCCATGACTCCGGTGTAGGGATTCGATAACGCCTGGCGCGTTCCGTAAACGTTGAAGAATCTCAGCGCGACGGTTGGAATCTGATACGCGCGGCCGGTGATCAGGCACATGCGTTCCTGGTCGTATTTCGACAGCGCGTAAATTGAAGCGAGCGCGGGCGGTTTGTTTTCCGGCGTCGGAACCGGCGAGAGAACTCCGCCCTCGCCATCGCGCAACTCCCAGTCGCGCGCCTTGAGTTGTTCCAGGTCGCGCTCGTGGCCGGGAACAAAATCTCCGATGGGCGTCTTATAAAGTCCCTCGCCGTAAAGGCTCATGCTGGAAGCGACGACCAGTCGTTCCACCGGTTTTTCAATCAACGCCTGAAGCAGCGTCGCCGTGCCTTCATTGTTGACCGAAGTGTATTGCGCGACCTGATACATGCTTTGTCCCACGCCGACCATTGCGGCGAAATGGAACACGGCATCCACGCCCTTGAGACTTTTGCGAATCGCGTTTTCGTCCCGCACGTCGCCGTGAATGAGTTCGAGTTCCGGGTTCAGGTAATCGGGCCACTCTTTGTTAGGCCCATGTACTTGCGGCGAAAGCGAATCGAGAATCCGGACTTCGTAACCTTGGGCGAGCAATTCATCCGCCAGATGTGATCCAATGAAACCCGCGCCGCCGGTGATCAATACTTTTTTCATCGTGTGTTGGTCTCCAATGTGTTCGGCATGATGCCTAACTTTAGGCAGTTTCCCGGATTCAACAATTGGGGGAACACCCCGTTTATTGGTGGAGAATTTCCTGAAAAACTGGGATTGACCCGTGTGCCAACGAACGAACAACGTCAAATTCCGATCTTCGCCAATCGCCGCTTTTCAATCCTTTCAAAACCCGGATTTCGATCCGAAAAATTTGGAAGTTTTTCCGGCCTGAAGAATCTGTTGCGCTGCCCGGAATCCATTTTTAAATCGCGCTACTCACATTGCGAATTTCAGATTATTTTGAGCGCCACGTATGAGTGAACCGGGAGAAGCCGCGAAAGCGCAATCGGTATGGGCGCCGGTGCGCCGGCCTCTTTTTCGAGATCGCCTGC
>DASSNZ010000339.1:0-10111 GCA_035701135.1 Verrucomicrobiia bacterium | reverse complement strand
GCCAACGTCTGCCAACATCTCCGCGCAAAAAAAATGTATATTCCCGCGCAGGCGGATGAAATTTTTCCGGCGAACGGGGAGCCTGTGGATTATTGCGGCCATTGCTGGTGCAATCGGACGTTGAGCGAGGTTGGCGCGGACGACAAACAGGTTGGGCTTCAAATCTGCAATCCTTCCCGCGCGTGTTTTGAGGAATAACGCGCTATTTCAGGAATCGGCGCAAAATCCAAAGTTATGAAGTTTTCGGTGGGAGATTTTGATGTCCAATTTTGTTTAACCACAAGATGAAACACAGATTTTTTCAGACACGCATTTCATTAATCGGCACGGAGTCAATCCGTGATAATTCGTGAAAATCCGTGCACGGTTTTCACATCTATGTTTCCTCTGTGGCCGAATTCACAGTTTCTCATTGCCACCGCAAATCAGGAGGATAAAAACGCAAAATCGGGTTAGCGCAAATTCGCTTTCACAGCGACTTTGCTGCCGTGCGTTCGATCCAAGCAAAGACAGATTCAATATCCGCGCAAGAAGCGCGGTGCGAAGTATGCCCATTAAGCCGCGTTCAGAGCGGCGTTGCGGTGCGGATCAAACAACTGTGCGCCGCGCCTGAAATCCAGAATCGCCTTCGTGAAATTGGTTTTTGCGAAGATCAGGTCATCAAACTGGTGACCGGTCGAAACAATTTCATCTGCCAGATTTGCAACTCCCGCCTCGCCATCAGTGAAAAACTCGCGCAATTGATTCTCGTCGAACCCGTGTTCCAACGCGCCCACGGCTAATTGAGCGGACGCTCGCGCGTTTCGAAAACCGATCAACTTCTTCAGTGCATTTGAATTCGTTTCGATTCGTGTGATTCACGACGGAAATTTGCATTCTGGCCGTCAGATCGCCACTTCCCCTGCCCGTCTCCTGATTTGAGTTGGACGGAAAAATTTTATGCCATAATTTTTTTCCAAAGTTTTTCAATCTCGACGCGCAGGATTTTTGCATCCTCCCAACTGCCGGGCAACGTCGAAAGATTGTAGCCGCCGGCCACCGGCCCAAGTTCGGGGCAGATGAAAATTTCGCGCCCGGAATCGCGATTGCCGGCCAACCAGCATTTGAGAACCGCTTCGGTAAACGGAAACCAGTCTTTGACTTCGCGCGTCAGATTCCCGTTTCCATCCGTGACCGGCACCTGCGCGTGATGACCATTGAACGGGCGAAAATGAAATTGCCGCGCGCGTTGAATCAGGTCGGGCCGCACGATCATCTTTTCGATGTAATTTTCCGGACGCAAATGTTTGACGACCGCGATATGCGAGAAATCCCACGAGATGGGCAGCAGTTCGCCGGTAATTTTTTGATAGGCATCGGCGAGCGCGTAGGTTTTTTCCGGCGTTTCGGTGCAGGTGTCGCGATGCACTTCCACCGCCGGTTCAAGCCCAAGTTTGCGGCCTTCCTGCATCAGCAACACCGCCAGCCCGACGGCTTCGGGCGTCAATGTGTCGTCGTCGGCCATTTGAACATTGACGTGGTGCGCGCCGTTTTCCTTCAACTCCGCGAGCAGTTTCGGAAAATCCGCCGCGTTGCCGGATGACATTCCGCCGAGAAAAAAAAGTCCGTGCCGCTTCAACCCTTCCTTCAATCCGGGAATCGCGCCCCAGCAAACGCCATCGAATCCGACTTCCCTGATGGCGCGTAATTTTTCGTCCAGCGACCATTCATTTTCCCTGGACGGATGTTCGACCAGCGTCCAGAGATTTGCGACGTGTCGGAGAACCGGCGGCTTGCTCATGGCGTGGCCTGTTTGGACTTGGAATTCTTTTTGGCCTTCGCCCTGACCGACTGAATTCCCTGCCGGGAAAGATAGTTGTTAATCTTTCCCTTGTATTGATTGAAGATAGCGGATTTTTCTTCGGAACTTCCCGCATCCATTGCTTCCTCGCGGGCCTGCTTGAGATAATTCAGAACCTCCCGCTTGTTCGCTTCAGAAAGATCCGGGTATTCGATGGTATAACCTTTAAACGTGAACTGCACTTTGCCGTAGGTCATCTTGTCCTTGACGGTTTCAATCTGTTCCGGCGTGAGATATTGCGCGAGCCTGGCCAGATATTCATCGTGCATTTTTCTGAGCGGCTCATTGATTTTGGCGATGATTGCCTTGTCGCGATGCGCGGCTTTGATGCGCGGATCGTTGGCGTTATGCCAGGAATTGAGCGCGCGATATTGGGCCATGATAATGTCGTGAACTTTTGCCGCCGTGTTGGTGTCGCTCAAACCCAGCGCGTCCACTATTTTTTGCGAGCGCGCATCAATCACATGCGTGTATTCGGCTTCCGCCTGCTCGGGAGTCAATTTTGCGGGCGATTTCTCCGCCGCAAAACCGGCGGAAATAAAAGCCGCCGCGATGAGAAAATTCAAAATCAGTTTTTTCATAATTCCTTTTCGTTTGTGCGTTTGTTTTGATCCATTGACATTTCACCGCCGATTTTCGTTCGCGCGCCGACGGCCAAAAGTCCGTCAAGAATTCCGCGCGAAACCCGAATCGCCGTGCCGTGTTTGTGGCCTTCCGGAAACGAAACTTCGCTCGTGATGTCGGTGAACGTTTTGAAATCGCGCGTCTTTGCCGCGCCGAAAATTTTCTTCCGATACGCGTCGAAATAAATCACCCGGTCGCCGCCAATTTTCAATGCGCACGGACCTTCGGTGAATTTTTCCGTGAACGGCTCAGAAATATTTTCCCACGGGCCAAGCGGCGATTTTGAAAACGCCACGCGCAAATTCAAATTCGGACGCGAATTGTCTTTGCAGATCAAAACATAACGTTCGCCGTCGTTTAAAATGAACCCGTCAATCACGCTGAATCCCGGATCAAAAAACAATTTTTCCGGCGCAAACGTTTTGAAATCGCGCGTCGTGGTGAAATACAGCCGATGATTGTTGTTGTGCGCTTCCAGTTTATCGGGAAAGCGTCCGGGAATCGTCGAGGCCCAAACGATAATGAAATCATTTCCCGGTTCGTCGTAAAAAATTTCAGGCGCCCAGACATTGACGGTTGTCGGCTCATTGGTCATGACCGGCACGAATTGTTGCGGCGACCAATGAATCAAATCTTTTGAACTCGCGCAGCCGAATCCCAAATCGCCATGCCAGCCCGCCGTCCAGACCAGATGAAATGTTCCGTCCGGCCCGCGCGACAAACTGGGATCGCGGAATTGTTTGTTCGTTCCAACATTCGCTTCCAAAAAAGTTCCAGGCACATTCGTCCAATGATAACCGTCGAAACTGTAAAGGAACCGGAGGTATTTCTGGTCCGCATCGCGAAAAGATGTAAACAGAAACACGGAATTCTGATCCACGCCGGAAGCATCCGCCGCGCGGGCTTGCGGCCACAGCAGTAGAAGAAACACTGACGTAAAAAATGCGAACCATTTCAACGGGCGCTTCGGCATGGATTCCAGTTTAAGAATTTCGACGATTTCCGGTAATCAGAATATTGCCAACAGATTTGTTGTTTCTGCGTTGCCGCGGTTCCGGCGAGTTCAATTTTAAAAGCCCGGCCGCTTCAGTTTTCCTCCGTTCAATTCTTCGGCAACCAGACAGTCATTTCCGACGGGCCGCGATTTTGCCAGACGGAATACGGAATGAATTTCACCTTGATCGCTTTCATCTCCGGCGGCTGCGCCTCGCGGTACAACTGCCCGCGCCAGCCCGCGCTTTGCCGCGCCAACGCCCGGCCTTCCAGCACGACAATTCCGTCCAGCAACCGCCGGTCGTAACGCGCGCGCAAATCCATATCCGCCGGAATGAAGACATCGCTGATTTTCACTCCGGCCGGCAAATCGGGTGATTCAAGGCAATACACAATCGGTCCGCGCTGAATCGCAATCTGATTCAGATCTTCTTCGACCAGCGGATTCGCTTCCATGAATCGCACGGGCATGGGCAGGTTCAAATCCACAAAATCCCCCGCGCGCCAGATACGACGGATTTCAAAATAGCTTTTCGGTTTTGGCGAACTGTCCGGCCGACCGTCATTGATTCGCACGCTCGCTCGCTTGACCCAGCCGGGAATTCGCAATTTGAGCGAAAACGCTTTCTCGCCGCACTTCAGGATTCGGATTCGAACCCGGCCATTCCACGGATATTCCGTTTCCTGCGCCAGTTTCAATTTTTCGCCGTCCTCAAAAGTTGTTTCCAAATCGCTTCCGCCGTACAGATTCACCCAGATAGCGTCGCTGGTTTTCGCGTAAGCGTAATTCGGGGATTCGGCGAGTGTCCGGACAAGATTCGGAGGACAGCAGAACGAACCGTAAAAAGGAATTCGCGTTCGCGACCACCGCAATGCGACCGGCATCGGATCGGTAACCCGCAGCGGGTTGGTATAAAAGAAATTCGTTCCGTCCAGTCCGACGCCGGAAAGCACGCTGTTGTAAAGCGCAAGCTCGGCCACGTCCATGAACTTCGCCTGTCCGGTGGCCAAAAACATTCGCCAGTTCCACAACACGTTTCCGATGTTCGCGCAGGTTTCATTGTAAGCCGTCGTGTTAGGCAATTGATAATTGTAGCCGTAAGCCTGATGAACGCGCGTGATGTGTTTCTGGTCCCTGGAACCGTACGGCGCCGCGCCGTCGTAAAGTGCGCCGCAGCCGCCGGTGATGTACATTTTCCTGGTGACGACGTTCGTCCAGATTTCCGCAAGAGGATCCCACAAATTTGAATCGCCGGTTTCCATGAAAAGATCCGCCGCGCCGGCGTAAAGGTAATTGGCGCGAACGGCGTGGCCTTCGGCTTCGGCCTGTTTCCCGAACGGAATCCAATCCTGATTGTCCGCGCCGCCGTCCCTGACAAGATCGCGCATTGCGAAAAGTTTTTCCGCCAGTTGCAGGTAGCGCGGTTCGCGCGTGGCGCGATAGAGTTCTACGATGCCCATGTAATGCGACGGACAAATGGCGTTGCGCGCCAGAGCGGGAGTCGGATTCTGAAATTTGTCGCACAGAAAATCGGCCGCCTTTCGCGCGATTGTCAGAAAATTCGTTTTGCCGGTCGCCCGATAATGCACGCACGCCGCCGTCATCAGATGGCCGAAGTTGTACATCTCGAAATGGTTGGGATTCGAAAATGGAAAATTATTTGTGTCGCCCGCCCGCTGATGCAATTGAACCCAGGTGTCAATGTAGCCGTTCGTCTCCTGCGCCTTTGCGATGACACCGATGATGCGATCCAATTCACGATCGAGTTGCGGATTATTCGTCTGCGCAAGAGTGGCCGCCGCGCCTTCAAGGAACTTGTAGAAATCGCCATCGTTGAACGTGGCGCCGTGCGGTTCGCCCGGTTTCAATCCGGCGGCGATTTCGAAATTATAGTAGAACTGGCTGTAGTTGGTGCCTTCCATCAACGCAGCCATGCTCGGAACCATCTGCGTTCGGCAAAGCTCGAATCGGTCCGCCCAGAAACCGCGCGTCCAATGAACTTCGTTCATGCCGACGGAGTGAAGTTTTGCGAACGGACTCGCGGAAGTATCCGCAAGTCCCACATCGTTTGCATCCGCACAAATTGGCGAAATCAAAAACAGAACCCCAAAGGCCATTGCCAGCGAATATCGAAATTTGAGCCGGGCGAATTTCATCTTTAATTCACTCCGATGCGCGCGTCGCGTTCCTTCAATTCCACCGACTGCGGCACGACGCCGAGAATCACAAAACTGCCTTTGCCGATGAACTCCAGCCTGTGCCGGCCCGGCCCGTAGCGGAACGCATGAACATCCACGTTCGGACAATTCTGAATCAACGCCGCGTTTTCAATCACGGTGTCAATTCCGCCGCGTTCATCCGCCTGCGCCGCCGTTTCGAGTCTCGGCACCTGCAACCAGATTGGACGCGGGTTTTTGAAATAACCGATCAACACGCGCACCGGCCCGGTCGTTTCAATTTCCACCGGCTCATAACGGCCATTCTTGGCTTCCTCGTGTGAAAAGCGGATGCCCGTCAAGCCGCGCAATTCCGGCGCAAGTTTTTTGATTTCGTAATAGCGGTCCATGAACGGACGCGCGCCTTCGCGCACCGTGTAGGTTTCCGCGTTGGTGCTGACCAGTTTGAACGGCGCGGCGGGCCACGGCCTGATTTTCGATTCGTCAATAACGTTGCCCGCGTTCGGGTTTTCCTTGAGTTCCTTCACTCGCGTTTGAAAATCCGCCAGTTCCTTTTGATACAGCGGAATGAGTTGCGACCAGAGATAGTTCGTCGCGACTCCGCCGTATCCGCCCGAAAAAGGAATCTTGCGCTGCGAGGTCTGCATCGAGTTCGCAAAGTGGTAAGCATCGTCCGCCATCCCGGACAGGCGTTTATACGCGGCGAAACTTTCCGTCAGAAAATCCCGCGCCTTTTCCATGTCGGAAATGTCGTGACTGTAATGATAGCGCAAAACGTATTCCGCCGCGCGCATCTTGGCCGAATACGTTTCGGCCATGGCGCGAATGCAATGAACGTCGTTGCGAACGCGATTGAATTCGGCGCGATTTTCAGTGACGAGCGGCGCGGCGGCATCGGCGGCGGCCACGGCATTGCTCGAAAATCGCAGCACGTCGTGAATGACGGTTTCCGGCGTTTCACCCTCGTGCGGTTCATGATTCCATTCCTTGCGCGCGAATTCATCCAGCCGCTCGCCGGGCGGCGCCTGGGATTCCCACAAGGCTTCGAATGCGCCATAACGGCTGGGATTCACAAGTTGGTTCAAAGTCATCCCAAGCGAAAGCGTCTGGCGATTTCCTTCCGTGATTCCGAACCGGCGAATCAAACGCGGCGCGACTTCACCAGCATCGTTGTAGGCCACGAGAATTTTTTCCGCCGCGTTGGTATTGCCATAAAGTCCGGCGAGGCGCGAAATCCAATACGCGTGATCCTGTTCCTCGGGAATATCCGGATTCCATGCGTAGCGCGACCAGGCTTCGAACCAGATCCAATCGCGGTGCCATTGCAACAACGGCGCGGAAGTCCCGCCCGACGATTCCTGAAGCGAATCC
This sequence comes from Verrucomicrobiia bacterium, assembly GCA_035701135.1. Taxonomy (GTDB): domain Bacteria; phylum Verrucomicrobiota; class Verrucomicrobiia; order Limisphaerales; family DASXHY01; genus DASXHY01. The sequence goes on along the minus strand of DASSNZ010000339.1, from coordinate 3,105 downwards.
GATTTCTGAATCGCATCGGAAGAATGCGCTTGCGAATTCACCTTATCCGGCGAGTAAGGCCAGTTCCAATACGTGAGCGGATACAAATGCACGCCGCTCGCGCCCAACCGGTCGCGCGCGGCCTGAACACATTTTTTGATAAACCGCACATCGCCGTAGCGGAACGGTTCCAGGTTCGAAAGAATATGCACGTTGACGATGTGCGGTCCGAGTTTGCTCATCGCCAGTTGCAGTTCCTGCACTTTGCCGCGCGGCTGCCAGGTGGTGAGCGATTCGCCGTTGTATTTCGTCATCGTGTAAAGATTCGTGTAAACGCTGTAGGCAATGGGCATCACCGCTTCGCCATCCATCGAGTGCGTGCGAATGACGACCGGCGGTTCCTCTTTCAATCCGGCCAGTTTCATTCCGTCTAATACGCCGGGCAGAATCGCGTTCGTGCACCATTCGATCTGATTTTCCGTTCCGCGCAACGCTTCGCCCAGGCAGACCAGCAATCCGACATGCGGATATTGCTTCACAAACTCGGCAATGGATTTGCGCGTGTAATCCGTCACGAGCGGCGTCGGCGCGGAAAGCTGGGTGGAAATGCCGTTTGTTTCGGCGAACGGTTTTGAAACGATGATGTTGTAAAACATCTGCACGAGCCAGATGCCGCGCCGGTCGCATTCGCGTGTCAGCCAATGGAACATCTCGACGTTCTTGCCGAACACGTTGTCGGGAACTTCCACCGCGTACGGATAATCCTTCAGCCGCACCAACGACGCGAACGGATGGCCGTTCCAGAGATAAAGCGTGTTCATCCGGTTTTGAACGAGAAAATCCAGATACTCGCGCCAGAGTTCCTTGTCGTAAAACCACGGAAAAAGTTCCGGCGTAATCGGATATTCGTAAACGTGGCGGCCGGGCAGAATGTAGGTTTTCTGCAAACCGATGCACGTTCCGCGCAGTTTCATCGCGGGCGCGTCAATGAAATTCAGATCGCCCGGCAATCTTCCCAGTTCGCGAACGCGTCGCGCCAGTTCGAGGCAACCATAAAGCGCCCCGGAATCGTCCGCGCCGGTGACGGAAATCGAGTCGCCATGATTCTGCAACCGGAAGCCCTCCGGACCCAGGCCAGGCGCGCTGTTTTCATCCACAACAATCTGTTTCGTCCCGGAAATTTTCGAGTGACCTACCGCGACATCCAGATTCACCGATTTCAATGCGCCGGCCAATTTCTCCGCGCCAAACTCCACGCGCGGCGCGGCATTCGTCGGAATGACAATTGAAATGGTTCGCGCATTCAAATAGCTGCCGCCGACAACAAACAGCATTCCAAAAATAATTTTTGCTGAACGAAATTTCATTTTAATTTTCAATCCGTTTGATGCGAATGGCGATGTAAGGTTTGCCCGGCAATTCAATGGAACGATCATCCTTGTCGCCGAAAAAATAATTGTCTTTTTTCTCCAGCGTGAACTCACCCGGCACCGGCGTTATCGTCATGTTCCATGTATCCAGCACCTCGGCTTTGAATTTCAATTCGCCGGCCGATTGCAATTTTCCGAGCGGCGGTTTTGGAAGCAGAAATTTCCAGGAGGTCGGCCGTTCTTTGCCGAAATAGACGAGATAGTATTTTCCCGGCTGGCCGCCGTATTCGGGATGCTGCCATTTATCAATTGGATTAATGCCTTCGGGCGGAGCGTCATCGAGAACCTTTTTCAAAAACGCCAGCCGCGCCGGACTTTGGCCTTTGAGCACGCCGCCTTTTGACCACCAGAGAATGTCGTCGGGACTCAAATATGTTTCGCCGTGCCCGCAGTACGTTCCGGCGATGGTCGCGTTCCAGAAACGGAACACCATCTCCTCCGGCGACAAATTTCCCCAGCGCGACGGAATGTTTCCTTCATATTTTACTTCGTCATAAACCACCGGCTTGCGATACACATCGCGGTAAAGTTCCGCGCTCGCCGGAGATTCCACCGCCAGGCCGTTTTGAATGCTCGCGTGCGTGATGAACGGCAGCGTGTCGTTGAAAATTTTCTGCCCGTTGTGAATGGAAAGCAGATGATGGTAAGGATCATCCTGCGAAACGATTTCGCCGAAGCGCACGAAATCCGCCTCGTTTTTTTCTCTCATAAAATCCCACTCGTTCGCCAGCGACCACCAGACATTCCGATAGGCCGACAATCGCGCGACCACGTACCGCAAATAAAAATCGTCCGCCCACGCCGGCATCCGGTCAAAGCCCCAATGCCCGCCGTCGTAAGGATGAAACAGAATCACGTCCGCCTGAATTCCGAGTTTTTGCAAATCCATAATGCGATGCTCCAGATGCTGGAAAAATTTTGGATTGAATCGCGTGAAATCCCACGTCCGCGGCGGCAGGCCTTCGTACGGATACAAAACCGGCTCGTTGGTGTTCCACTGGTAATGTTTCGGAAAAACACACATGCGAATCTTGTTGAAGGGAGAAGCCGCCAGCGTTTTCAACGTCTCCTCCTGCAAATTTTCCGGCTGATGAATCCATGCGTAACAGGTGGTGCCGAGTTCCTTGTAAGGCGTGCCGTCCGCGTAGGCGAAATGATACGTGTGCGCCACGCGAACCGGGCCGTGATTTTCCGGAGAAGGTTTTTCCACGGTAAATTCGCCGGTTTTGCCGTCCAGTTCGGCCGCCGAACTTTCCGTCACGTAACGCCATTCGCCGGTTCGTTCCGGCATGAATCGCACGCGATAAACGCCGTTGCCGTCGTAAAAGCCATCGGCATTCACGGCGGCATCGCCGTTGATGAAACGCGCGGAAAACCGCACATCAGTGAAGGGATTTCCGTTGGTCGGTCCGGCGAGTTGAATTTCGTAGATGCCCCACTGCTCAACCGTGGATTGCGCACCCTGAATTTGAAATGCCAGCATCGCAACGCTTCCCAACACACACGCAATCGTTTTTCTCATAGTCTCAATTCTCCTTCACCAGCCAGATAACTCTCGCGTCCGGCAATTTCACCCGGCCGCCCGCGCGCACAGTTTGTGATTGATCCGAAACCGCACCCGATCGTCCATCCACAGAACGCAATAAAAACGCACCGGTTTCGCCGGACAAATCCAACTCCATCGGACGGGCCGAGT
>DASSNZ010000338.1:0-2971 GCA_035701135.1 Verrucomicrobiia bacterium | reverse complement strand
CCCTGAAATCACTCATTCCGACGCACCCCCTGAATTGCAAGGGCCATACACATTGAAAAACGGGGAGCACATTCCATACTGCCGCGTTTCATGGCAACCGGTGACAGATCTGGATTCCGATGGTTACAGCAAGGCGAGAGTGGAAATCAATACGCACGAAAAACAGGTGGTGGGTTTGTATCTTTTCTTTGCGAAAACCAACCGAGTGGCGACGCCTTTGAAAATTGACGTGGAACCAGAGCTTGAATCCGAGTTCCGAGAACGCACGAAAGCCAAAATGTTCATCCGCACAAACGCTCCCCCACGCATTCCGTCAGCAAAATAGCTGCGTTTAGACGCCAGACTCCACTGCAATGGGCAGAGGCCGGTGACAACGCCTGTTAATCATGACCGGATGTGCAAACGAACCATACCCCGTCAGGGTCGTGGTTTTACGAGAGGACTCAGGTTTGGCCTCCTCAATGAAAAAAGTGATTCTTGCATGCGTCGTGCAGATCATTTTCTGTGCGCAAGGCCTTCCCTGAATCCCCGGTGGAAGGTCTTCGGAAAGCCTATTCCTCCTCGCGCTGACCTCAACTTGCGTTGGGACGCTCATACGAATGATTTGCCGTCGCCGCCAAAAAATACAGATTCCGTGGATCACCAAAAACTCGCTGATCTGACCAAACCTCCCGGCGAAGGGTAGTCTCGTGGCGGAACAGTTTTAACGCAAAGACGCAAGGATTCAAACACTTTCCCAATGAGCCTGAATATGGTCTCACACGCCGATTTGCGCCTTTGCGTTCTTGCGTTGAATTCCCGCTGAATTTTACCGCTTACGTTTCGCCGCTCAAAGTCAGCTCGCCTTGCGTTACGATTTGTCCATTGACCGAAATCGTCGCGCGCGCCTGAATCAAATTGCCCAACCTTCCGGTGATGTTCGCTTCGATGCGGATTATTTCTCCAGGTTTTGCGGTTCCCAGAAGTTTGATGGCGCGCAAGGCGGTGAGTTTTAATCCAGCCAACGGAGGAATTTGCGGATCGCTTTGCGCGATGATTCCGGCAAGTTGCGCGGCGGCTTCAACAAGCAGAACGCCCGGAAAAATCGGCTGGCCAGGAAAATGGCCGCGAAGGAAAAATTCGTCGCCGCGAACAGTGTATTCGCCAACGCCGCTTTTCCCGGGATCCAGATTCAGCATCCGATCCACAAATCGAAATTCCGCGCCGTGCGGCAAACGATTCAAAGCGATTTCGAGCGGATTCATAAATTGAATTCTGGTCGGCAGGGCGACATTTCATTCCAAAACTCACGGGCGGGATGCACGTGCCACTTATTTTATTCCTTCCACACGGGAACGAAATGATACCATTGATCGAGATGTTCGCGGATGACCGGTTCAAACGCGCGCATGATTTCCTGCGTGAGTTGCTGTCGCGCGACGCGATCCCGCAACGCGGAGCGTTCGTACGGAATTTCCGGCAGCACCCGCGCGGCGTATCCATTCGCGACGCGCGGCAAATAAACGGGCAACAACACGCAACCCGACGCGCGCGCCAGTTCCGTCGCCGCCACCGACGCCGGAAACGTTTTGCCGAAAAGTTCCACGTCAATTGCCGTGGCGGGTGAAGGCCGGTCCATCAACAACGCGACCGTCGCGCCGGATTCCAGCAATCGAATGATTTCCACAAACGCAAACGGGTCGCCGCCGATGACCACCGTTTCAATGTTCCATCGCGCGCGCGAAGCCTGGCGGAGTTGCGTAAAATCTTTTCCCGGTTCCGCCATTGTGATGACGTGCAACGGCACGCCGCGCCGCGTGAGCCACGGCCCGCCGAATTCCCAGTTTCCGAGATGCGGCGTCACGAGCAGCACGCCGCGCCCGGATTCATTCGCTTTGACGAAATGTTCCCATCCGGACGATTCGGCCTGCAATTGCAAAATCGGCATTCCCGCTTCGTATTGCCAGAGATCCACAATTTTTCTCGCGAACTGGTGAAACAGTTTTTTCGCGACACGCGTCGCTTCGTTTCGATTTCCGCCGGTCGCGGGCAATAAATTTTGAATCACAATTTCACGACGGCTTCGCGCCACCGTCCAATACAGCGAAGCGAAAATCAGCGCAAACAGCGCGCAGATTTTTCGTGGAATGACGCGGATGATCCAAATGCCTATCATCCAGAATTCCTGGCGATACAGCGATGACGGAGCGGAGAGCCGGGTCTGACGCGGCGCGGATTCGGGAGCGGAAATCGCCGCCCCGGCATTCGGGAATGCCCGGGCGGTTTCAACAAATTGCAAATTTTTTTTGAACATTACGCATCCAATTTGTCAAAAAATCGGATCGGGCCGCAGTTTAGAAGAGTTGGCGTCCAAAGACAATGTCGGTAAAAACCCCATTTGGTTCCCGCGGGCGCTTTCATTTTTTGCGCGGCCATTCCGGTCGCAAACCAGAACACGCGATATGATAAAAGTTCAGAATCTCGAAAAAAATTTCGGAGCAAAACGCGCCGTGGACAATATCTCATTTTCGGTTGAAAGCGGGGAAGTGCTGGGTTTTCTCGGGCCGAACGGCGCCGGAAAATCCACAACGATGCGCATGATCACCGGATTTCTTCCGCCGACTTCCGGCAAAGTGACCGTGGGCGGATTTGACGTGGTGGAGCGGCCGATTGACGCCAAACGCCTGATCGGTTATCTGCCGGAAAACGCGCCGGCGTACGCGGACATGACGGTTTATGGATTTCTGAATTTCGCCGCCGAGATTCGCGGATTGCGCGGCGACGCGAAGAAAAAAGCCATTCATCGCGCCACGGAAATGTGCTTTCTCGAATCGGTTCTTCATCAAAGCGTGGAAACATTGTCCAAAGGTTATCGCCATCGGACCTGTTTCGCGCAATCCATCATTCACGATCCCGATGTTCTGGTTCTCGACGAGCCGACCGACGGCCTGGATCCAAATCAAAAACACGAGGTGCGCGGATTGATCCGGCG
>DASSNZ010000337.1:0-13826 GCA_035701135.1 Verrucomicrobiia bacterium | reverse complement strand
ACCAACTGGAGCAGCCGTCACTCACTGCTCGATACTTCAAACCAGGAGCGAAAATAGGTGGAGTAATAGTTGGAAGGCAAGGTGCATCACCTACATTGCCACAAAGAGCGCTTGGCTGCAAGCCTGGGGAGTTTGTTACATATGGGCAGTACTCCAGAATCCAATCGCCGTATTCCGGAGCGTGTGGAATACATGGATTCACTCCGTATACGATTAGCGTGCCAAGGAAAAGAAGAGTTCCCCAAATAATGTGCAGTTTTTTTGCTCTGGTATTCATCATCAGATCCTCGTTGAATCCTTACGTCCGCTCTGTTCCTCTATTTCCTCAGCATTCTTCCGTTCTAATTTTTCTTCCAACTCTTTAGCACGTTGTTTCTCGAGTTTTGTGATCCGAAGCAGTGCTTGCTCGGCGGCGGGCTTCAGAGATTCCGCTTCGCCGTTTAAAAGCTCGTTGAGGAATGGCTTGGCATCCGACTGACCTAACACACCCAAGGCACCAATGGCCGAAATCCGGGCTGGAAGCGTTTCCCCATATCGCGCCACTTGCCAGATGGCTGGCAGGGCATTGGTGACGCTCATTCGAGCGCACACCTGTAAGGCCGTAATACGGGTGAATTGGTCCATGCCGGCGTCCTCAACAAGCTTCAGCGCGATCTCGCTAACGCGTTCGCGATCAATACGAGATTGCATATCACTCAACCGGCTCAGACCTAAGAGCGCAGTGCCAGCAATGCTGCTGTCAGTGGTATCCTTAACGGCCCGCCATAACAAATCGGTAAATCGCCGCCAGTCTTGCTGGCTTATTTCTGTTTCGTGGGATTCTGCCGCACGTTGGTAGAACTCAATCAGGTGTTGCAACGCGTAGTCGCGGATTACCGCGTTTTGGTTTTGGTCAGCAAAAATCTTCGTGAGCAGGTCTCGAACTCGCGGTTTGTGCATTTCGCAAAACCGATCCATGATGCTATTCTTGAGGGCTTGCTCGAATGGTGTGCCATCTCTAACGTCGGGTTTGAGCAGAAAGTCCTCCAGTGCTGTCGCATCGTGCGAGTCGAGTTCATCGGGAAGATGGTTGAGAGCATCAGCCCGTTTGTTCATGTCCGTACCAGCATCCAGAATTTGTCGAACACCGGACGAAACCTCGTTTGAATTCGGCAACGATGCTGCTGTTTTCATCGCTCGCAATAGCACCTCCTTCCTTGGATGCCGCTCATCGAGTGCCTTTCGCAGTTTTGCCTGCTCGGCGGTAAGGTTTTCAATCGGCTGCGTTCGGAGTGGGCGCGAGACGTACCACCATACTCCAGTGACCGCAATCCCGCACACTACCACCATCCAGATGAGCCATTTTGATTTCATCGTATCACCACACTTGGCCAATAATTGAACCACCTTGTAATATTTTGATCGAGTGGCATACAGACGGTTTGAAAGCTGGCGGTCTGATGAACCGGAGCCTGCATTTGCCTTGCGCATCGAAATTAGCCCGTGTTAGTTGTTTGGTTGTCGTCCCATCCTCGAAGACCACGCCACCTACTAACACGTCCAATTGCACAGTCACTGTCGGCACTACTGGGTTCATCATCAGGAGCATTTCAATCAACTGGCTTCCGTCCGGATAAGTTTCGAGAATTTTGAGATAGGTATCCTTTGACCACCAAAAATCAAAGCCATTCACAACGCCAGAACTCAGGACCGGACCGTCCTTTCCGAGCCGCGAGAGGAAATAACGCGGCTGGTTTTCACTGGCCACCAGCCCCACTCGCAATCCCCCATCAGCAAGTTGCTCGCGCGATTCGACAAACAACCGCTGATCCGGCTCGAACGACACTTCCTCCGGAAGGTGCAGTTCCCAATCGCGTTCGTGGCCGATCCAGCAGGCAGGGTTATTCTTAAACTCGTGCCGCACCACATTTACAGTGATACTGCCAGATTGAGTAATGCCGCTTGGTGAAACGTATGTTCCGTTGACTGTGACCGTGCGCGAACCATAAGTGCCTGTTTTTGTAGCAATTCTCTGGCTGGAGAATACATGTGATATTGAGGACGAGGCGCTCACAGTGTAATGATTCGTACCAATAGTTAATTGCGCCGTTCCGCTCGCGCTTCCCTCGATCCAAGCACCGAGCAGGAGGCTATCCCCGTCCCGAATTATGTAGCTGCCGCCGTCCAGAACGTTGACGGGCAGCCATCGTATCTGTTGTGTTTCGATTTTCGCACCATTTTGGAAACTGACCTGCATCGTTACGTCGTTGTTTTTAGAGAGCGGTACGTTTACGTACCAGCGGTCATTCGGCGCAGGTGTTGCAGTGAGCATCGGAGAGCCAGCGTCGGCACCCGCCACATGAATTTTCATAAGCGAGGGGAACGGATCTCGACCTTCGATACAAACTGGCGAAGTATAGCTGGCAAGCATCGCATTTGTCAGATCCAGACCGGATTGGGAGTCAATTAAACCAGGAACCCAATCCTTAACGCCATCACCATCAGAATCCTCGCCAGATGCAGCCTGAATGTTGATGCGTTTGATACGAAACTGAGCAGAACTGCTGGGATTGTTCCAGATAACGCGAAAGGTGTGCGGGCCGACGGGAAGGCTTGGAGTCAGGCATTCGATCCGGTCGCTAGCACTGAAGGACGTTTGGCTGGTTCCAAGCTTCGCTGAAAACAATGCTAGGAGTGTTCCATTACCTTGCGGCAACTGGAAACAATATTGCCCCAAAGGGATGCCATCTATCGAGACAAAAATATCTGGAAAATTCGGCGGAGAAACCTCGGAGCCGAAAAGTTGAATCCGATATACGCCGGCGTCCGTTAAGTTGAAATGGTAATCAACCGCGCCTCCACGGTTTGTGGCAACAACATCAGTGCCATCGGGATCCCATTCTCCTATACGACTGGCACTTGCCTGGACACCTGTAAGGGAAATAACATCATCAAAACTACCCACCCCACCAGCTTTCAGTTCGCCCACACTGCTTGGGGAGCCTAGATAAACTGCAGTCATTGCTGTTAATAAATCCGCTTGACCATCAATTGCATACGATATGGTATGCAAGGCTAGGGTTTTCTCGAGACTGCTGAGTTGAACCTGTCCGCGGCGGTTTTCGTAAAGCAATTGCGCCGCAGGAAAAGCGTTGAACAAAATTGGTGGATAAACCACCGATTGGAGGTTTGTTATATCTAAATCGTTCAACTGACTCAACGTAGAGCGAAAGGCGAGACCAAACGGTTTCAACAATGTGTTGAATGGATGCAATACTGACGCAAACTCCTCCTGCCGTCCGTTGGATGACGAAATAGTAGCTATAAGCGCACCGCCAGATGCAAGAAATTCAGCCACCCTTTCGAAAAATTCATCCTCATACTCACCCTGCAGGTCCAAGACCAATACATCACATCCAGAAGAAAACGCCTTATCCGTGACGTTCATTTCACCATCCACGCCGAACACCTTATATCCCCGAGAACGGAGTAAATCGGCATTCAAATTCCTGGATATACCGATCACAATTCTAGATGGGTCTCTTTTTCGGCTCGCCCACTTGATAGCGTTATCAAATAGCGCCGCTCGATTGCCTGTTTTGGCATTCTCCCACTGATCATCCGCGAATAAAACGCAGCGCGCACCCTGTGGGTTGCCCTCGTAAATACCTCCAGCTTCAAAGATCAAGCGTTTACCGGACGGTTCAACAATCACCGGAAACGCATTTGCATCCAGAACCGAGATACTGCCGTAGCGATAACTCCAGTAACTCGACTTGTTTGTATCCCAAGGAAAACTCCTGACGCCGGTTATGAGTGCAGCATAATCCGAAGCAAACGGTGATTGATAATTTGCCGCGGGTGAGAATCTGATTGTTGCCGCCGCAAACCGATCCGCCGCGCGTTCCGGAGCCGCTGCGTTTTTTGCCGTCCGCGTCCGCTTTAAGAAGTAGCCAATGTGATAGAAACTACATCCCCCAAAGCTGATGCAGCCTCCATCGTTCAGCGACACACGAGTTTTAATTTGAGTGAATCCGCGCGCTCCCTCAGGTTTTTTCCAATCCAAGTTCTGCTCGTCGAACCCTTCCACCGTCAGTGTATACGAACCCGGGAGCAACGTTACTGGATGAAGCAACTTTTTATAACGAAATCCACCCACCAACTTGCCGGAGTCCGTCGCGTCAAACGAAACTGCTTCCAAGAGAGTTCCAGAAGCCCGTTTGCGTGCGCGGTCTGGATTGCTCGCATAAAGACACACTTTGAGGATCGCGCCACCTCTTATCCCGTCCCCGTTGTCGTCGAAAACGCCAAGCGATAAGATTGTAATCGGTTTAATCACTTCAAAATCATTGCCGATACCGAGACCATTATCGACCTGATCGTTTCCTTCGGCGACTGGAAAATCCCACGCTGAGTATTCCGGTTGAGCCAGAGACAAATCTGCAGAACTGAATAGCCCAGCAATTGCGAGGAGACCGCAAACACCAATCCAGCACATCTGTCTGTTAATGCTCATGTATCCTTTCTGGCGATAGCCAAATTCATGACACACATGTCTTGAAATATGAGATGCCACTTCCTACGTTATCCCCCCCCAATGTGTCAAGTCATTCTGAGATTTTATGCAGATTTTATGGAATGTCATAAAAGAATAAAAAGAACGTCATCGCGAGGGATATGAATTGTCTGAGTGAACAGGCCGTTGCACCCACAAGATGGTGTTACGGATATGAACAATGCGACATAAGTCAAAAAAGAAAAAGATCTGTTTGAAAGTTGGGCGAAGCTATCACACGGCAAACCGTGACGTCCGGCAAAGCCAGAGTATTGGCAAAGGTGGACCGGCACAAAGCCACTTTACCCTTCGGTCAAATATTCCACGGTTCGGTTTCAAAGCGAGTTCCAGCTTTACCCAACAGTGTCCAGAACCTCAATCCATCATTTTCTGGAATCTTCTCTATTGTCCGCTGTCGAGTTTCGGGAGTCCCTACGTCAGCCCCAGAGAGTTTCCCGTTAAACTAAAGACAGCCTGAGGAAGGCTGCTCTTGTCACAGTTTTTCCGGTTCCGCCAGGAGTTGAGCGACACGCGCCAAAAGTCGTCCCGCCGCGCCACCGTCCAAAACACGATGATCAAAACTCAAAGTGAAATTCGCTTCCATCACCGGAACGAATTGCCCTTTGGAAACATCCCAACTCGGCGCGCGCCGCGCCGCGCCCATTCCCAGAACCAGCGTTTGTTCGGGAAGCGGAATCGGCGTTGCCCATTGCAATCCGAACGTGCCGAAATTGGTCACCGTTGCAATCGAACCGCCGGTGGCGTCCGAGGGAAGTTTTCTCTGCCGCGCGAGTTCCACCAGTTCGTCATACGGCTCGATCAAATCCTTGAGCGCGCGTTTGTCCACGTTGCGCAATACCGGAACCAGAACGCCATCCTCGACTTCCACCGCAAATCCCAGATCAATGGACGGCGGATGAACGATTTTATTTCCCACGAGTCTCCCGGCCGGAGCGCTGTTTTCCGCCAGCGCCACCGCCAGCGCCCGCAGCGCGCACAGCGCCGGACCCGGCTTGGGCCGCGTGACTTTGCGATAAGCAAAAAGTCCGTCCAGGCAGACAGGTAATCCGACATGCGCGAGCGGCCGCGTCCAGCTTCGGCGCATCGCGTCGGCGACGGCGACGCGCATGGTGGACGCCTCGCTCAACTGATTTTTCTCCAGGTACGCGATGAATTTTTCGAAATCCTGAATCGTCACGCGTCCCGCCGCGCCGCTGCCGGCCACGCCGGCGAGGTCCGCCGCATGAAGTCCCAATTCGTGCATTCGCGCTTTCATTCGCGGCGACATGTAGCTGGCGCCGGCGGCATTGGCGGGAACTGGAAGGCCGCGAACCGTGGGTTGAACGCTTTTTCTGGAATTTCCGGACGGAGACGTTTGCGCGGGAGAATCCTCCTCGCTCGATTTTGCGGGAGCCGGAGTATCAAGTCCGAGGCGCGCCGCTTCTTCTTCGCTGGCTTCAAAATAACCCAGCACCGCGCCGACGGGATAACTTTCCCCAAGCCGCGCGATAAAATTTTCCACTTTGCCCCGGCAGGGTGAAGTGACGTTCATCGTGGCTTTGCTGGTTTCCACTTCGATGATGTCCTGGTCGGCTTCGACCGGATCGCCGGGTTTGACGAGAAAATGAACAACAATGGCTTCCGCAATGGATTCGCCAAGCTGCGGCATGATGATGGGTATTTGAGGCATGGGATCAGAATAAAATGAAGCGATTTTCCGGTTTCATTGTCTCAGCAGATTGCGCGCGGCGACGGCAATACGCCGGGCAGTCGGACGATGCGCCGCCCAGAGATTCGGGTGATACGGAACCGGCGTGTCTTTTGCGTTCAGACGTTGCGGCGGCGCGTCGAGCAACCCAAAACCTTCCTGCGCCACGCGCGCGACGACTTCCGCTGTCACGCCGCCCCACGGCCAGGATTCGCCAACGCAAAGCAATCTGCCGGTTCGCGCCACGGATGCCATGACTGTGTCGGTGTCCAGCGGTTTCACGGAACGCAAATCCACGACTTCCACCTGAAATCCGTCCGTCGCAAGTTCCTCCGCGGCCGCGAGCGCTTCGTGAACCATCGCGCTGTAGGAAACAATCGTCATGTCGCGTCCTTCGCGGGCGATGCGCGCTTTTCCGACCGGCAACGCTTCGGTCGGCAGCGCCTCGGCTTTGAGATGATAGTAAAGCAATTTGTGCTCGCAAAAAATCACCGGATCATCAATCGCCACCGCTTCCAGCAACATGCTGTAGGCATCTTCCACCGTCGCCGGCGTCATCACAATCAACCCGGGATAATGCGCGTAAATCGTCTCCATCGTCTGGCTGTGAAACGGGCCGCCACCCGAAGTTCCGCCGCACGGCAAACGCACCGTGATCGGACACGGAACATTCGTCCGCCAAAAAAGCGTCGCCGCCTGATTGACAATCTGATTGAAACCAACGGTCGAAAAATCCGCGAACTGCATCTCGACAATCGGTCGCATTCCTTCGATTGCAGCGCCAACGCCCAGGCCAATCATCGCGTCCTCGCTGATCGGCGAATCCACGACGCGTCCGGGAAACTGGCTGCTCAGGTTTTTCGTTGCTTTAAACGCGCCGCCAAATGCGCCGACGTCCTGGCCGTAAATAAAAACGCGCGGATCATCCTCCAGCGCGCGCGCCTGCGCTTCGCGAATTGCTTCAATGTAGGTAATGCTCATTTTCCAGCCCGCTCGCGGGAGTTTTCAATATCCGAATCCCTCGCTCAAATGCGTCGTCGTCAGCGCGCACCAGTTTTCCCTGAACGGATCCGGACCACCTTCGCGTTGAACGGTCGCCACGGCTTCCTCCACCTGGTGAACCGCCTCATGCCGCCAGTTGCCTAACATTTCGGACGTAGCCCAGTTTCGCAAAAGCAATTCCTCCTCGGCGACTTTCAGGCAATCGCGTCCGACCGGCGCGGTTTTCAAAGCCGGATCAATATAATGCGCGTCGTCGTGTTCGCCGTGTCCGCAAAGACGCAACAGATCCGCAACGACCAGTTGCGGTCCGGACCCGGAACGCGCTTTCGCCACGGCATCTCCGACAATTTGCAGACACGCTTCGAGATCGGTTCCGTCCGCTGATTTTACTTCCACTCCGTAACCCGCCGCGCGGTCCGCGAGCGATTCGCAGGCGAACTGGCGCGAAGTTGGCGTGGAATAGGCGTATTGATTGTTCGCGACAATCAGTACCAGCGGCAATTTTTCCACCGCCGCCTGGTTCAGCGCTTCATGAAACGCGCCGGTCGAAGTCGCGCCATCGCCGACGCACGCCGCGCCCACCGTTCCCTTCACGCCGCGCATTCGCCGCGCCCAAAGCGCGCCGTTCACCACGGAAATCATCGCGCCCAAATGACTGATCATCGGCAGCAAACCTTCTTTGGGCCGTCCGCGATGGACATTTCCGTCCCGGGCGCGCATCGGCCCGAGCGGCGAGCCGAGATACGTGCGCACGGCATCGAGAATATTTTCGCCGAACGCGAGCCGGCCCGCGAGATCGCGAATCAGCGGCGCGAACACATCGCCTTTTTCAAGCGAGATGCCGACGGAAACGCTCAAAGCTTCCTGGCCGCGACCCAGAAAAACGCCGCCGTGAATTTTTCCCGCCCGATAAAGGCTGGCGAATTTCTCATCCAGAATCCGGGACAACAACATCCAGCGAAACGCTTTCAAGTATATGTCGCGAAATGAGGAAACGTCGCCAACTGCGTCAGGCTTGAGCACAGTTTGAAACATAGTGAGAACTTAAATCGCTTGGGGTAAATCGCGCAACGTTTCTTTGCGCGCGAAAATGTACGGCAAACGGCTTTCGCGAATTCGATGCAAACACGAAATGCACGAAATACGCGAAAGCGGGATGAAAATAAAAAACGCCAAAAATGGAAAATTGTATTCACCAGAAACAAGCTGCTTTGTCCGAAAAGATCGTTCACTCGTTCTTCATTCGTGTGAATCCGTGTGCATCCGTGGTTTCAATTTCCCGGTTTAGTCAAAAAGATTTCCCGGCGCTGCCGGCTTGCAGTTTTGTTGCGCGATAGAAACGGACCGGATAATTTTTTGCGCTATTGTCCGTCAACGAAAGAACGCCGTTGGTCGCGGTTTGATTCGTCCAGAATTCCCAATTCATCAGATTCGTCGAAACTTCGATCATAAAATTTCCGCCCGCCTGCCCTCGAAGCGTCAGGCGCATCGCTCCATTCGATTGCGGGAGCAACCGAATCGCCGGAAAGCTCTCATTGAGCGTAAATGTCTGCGGAACGATTTCGCCCGTCGAAAGCATTTTCGCGGGATAAATTCCCGGCGGCGCGCCGGTCGGATTCAAAAACGCGATTTGGCTGAGTTGCGAGGACGTCAGCGCATCGGAGCCGGCGCCGAAAATAATTTGTTGGTTCCCGCCGCCGACCAAAGAGCCGGCCCAGTTTTGAATCGTCAACGAAGCCTGATTCGACCAAACCAAATCGCGACTCGCGGCAAATCGCAGTGCGCAATTTCCGGCAGTCAGGAAAAAAATGGAATTCGTCGCGTCGCCAGTCGCATTCAATTGCAATCGCCCGAAATGTTGTTCGCCCGGCCCGGCCTGAAGATTTGCCGCGAGCAATGTCAGCGTTCCGGTTTGCAAAATCGCGCCGCCGGTTTGGGCGAACTTCGCGTTCGCATCCAGAAAAATATTCGAAACCGTCAATTCGCCGCCGGTCATGACGTAACCTTGAAAGCCATCCAGACCGGATTGAATCGCCAGTTCACCGGCAATCACATGCGCGCCGCCGCTTTGGTAAAATCCGCCGACCCATGCCGATTCAATCCGCGTGTTCGCCGTTTTCAACAACCCGCCGTTCAGATAATAAAAATTGTGCGTGGAATTAACGAATTCAAGATCACCCGTCACATCGTACGTTCCGTTTTCCTGTGTGAAACTGCCGGTGTCCATCTGAATTCCCGGAGACGATAAATTTCCGCCGTAGAGCGTGTAACAGCCCAACGCGCGATCTCCGCGATTTACCCATCCGCCGGCAATCCGGATTTTCGCCGCGCTGGCGACAGCGCCGTTCCATTGAAAAAAATTTCCGTAAAATTCGATGTCAATTTCCGGCGAATCCACGACCGCGTTGGACAGCGTGTACGAACCGTCGCCGTATTCGCCCAGATGAATTGCGCCGAAATTGGTTCCTCCCGTTTGCAAAACCGATGCGCTGCCCGTGGTCCAGCCGTCACTGCTCGGAACGGTAACGCCGCCGGTGTTGATGCCGCGTTCCATCAAATACGTTCCACGAAACATCGTGAACGGCGCGCGGACATTTCCGCCCATTTGATGAAAAGTTCCGCCGTCGAAATAAACCATCGCGGCGAAATCGCCGTCGCTCAGATTATATTCTCCGCCTTCCAGGTGAAAAATGCCGTTGGAAATACTTCCGCCGTTCTGATTGAAAACGCCGCCAAACGGCGCGCCGAGCCAGACATGCCCGACATCCAAAACGCCGCTGTTGAAATTGTAAACGCCCGGCCCGACGTAACCGATGTCAATCTGATTTCCCGAAACAATCGAAAAATCGTTCTGATTAAATTCGCCGCCGATGGACATGCCGACGCCTTCCGGACCGTTGAGTTTCAGCGCGGATGAAAGCATCGTCAGCGCGGAATTGCTCGCGATCAAAAGTGAGTTCACGGTGAGCGGCGTGGAAAATCCGGCGTAATTCAGCAGAAGCGTGTTGTAGGAATTTGTCGGCGACGAAATCGTCAGGGAATTCATCGTCAGCGATTCCGGAAAATTCGCCGTCGTGTTCGGGCGGATCATGACGGATTTCCAATTTGCGTTTGTGATCATCACCGATTGTCCCGCGCCGGGCAATTCGCCCAAAGACCAAAACGATTCCTCCCAATTTCCGCTGGAAGTTTTTGTCCAACTATTGATCTGCGCCGAAGTCGTCGCGCAAAAAAGAAGAAACGCGAAAACGAAACCGAGCGAGGCAATAAAACTTTGGAATCGGACGGAAGAAATTCTCCAACGTGACTCTGCGCAAAAACTCATGCTGCCCAGTCTGCTCTTGGAAAATTCGTTCAACAACGGGGTCAACGCCCAAGCTGAAATCGCTTTTAGCGAGGTGGCCGAACTTGACTGAATTTTCAACGCAGAGACGCAGAGAAAAGGATTCAGTCTCAAATCCGAAGTTTGGATTTCGATTTTCAAATTCTTCTCTGCGAACCTCCGCGTTCTCCGCGACTCCGCGTTTAAGAAAAACGGCATCTCGCATTTTAAAAACCCGTGGATGCGGACGCCCGCGCCAGTTGCGCTTTGAATTCAATGTCTTGAAACGTGAAAAGCTGTCTCGTTTCCAGACCGTTGGCGGGCGCGGAAGTTTTTAATTCGTGGCCTTTTCCGCCGGGAACGCCCGTTCGTTTCCCAAAAATCGAAAATGAAGTGGACTGCTTTCGGAATTGGTGTTGAATGTGCTAAATCAAAGCCGTTTCCGGCAGTTGTGAACGAAAACCGAACCTGACTAAATGATATTATCCGCGTAATTATGAGCCACTCACTCTCGCGCGTGCTTTTGATCGAAGACGATCTGAAAATGCTGGAGGTGCTTACCTGCCTGCTCCAGGAGGAAAACGTCATTCTCGAAAGCGCCATCAACGCCGCCGAAGCGCTCGCCGTCGTTCGCAAGGAAAAATTCGATCTCGTGCTGCTCGATCTCGGATTGCCCGATACCAACGGATTCGATCTGCTGAAAACCTTGAAGGAAAATCCCGAGACTCAACCGATTCCCGTCATCGTGCTGACGGCGTGGAACGGCAGCCAGGACAAATTGCGCGGATTCGAACTCGGCGCGGTGGATTACGTCACGAAACCTTTTGAAGCCGCGGAACTGCGCGCGCGGGTGCATCGCACGCTGTGCGCGAAAAAACTCCAGGATGAATTGACCGAAACCAATCGCGAATTGCTCGCGGCGCGTCTCGCCGCCGAAGCCGCGTCGCGCGCCAAAGCCGATTTCCTGGCAACTATGAGCCACGAAATCCGCACGCCGATGAACGGCATTATCGCCATGGCCGGTCTGCTTCTGGAAACACCGCTCACGACGGAGCAACGCGGTTTTGTGGACACGATTTATTCGAGCGGAGAATCGCTTCTCACGATCACCAACGATATTCTGGATTTCTCCAAAATTGAATCCGGCAAATTGGAATTGGAAAAACAACCGCTGGATTTGCGCGATTGCATCGAAAGCGCGCTGGACGTCCTCGCCGCGAAAGCCGCCGAAAAAAAACTCGATCTCGCCTATCAAATGGACGACGGCGTCCCGACTCATGTCGTCGGAGATGTCACCCGGCTCCGGCAAAGTCTCGTGAACCTCCTCAGCAACGCAATCAAGTTCACGCAAACCGGCGAAGTGTTCGTGCAGGTGAAATTGCTTCCGCAACCCGGACGGGGTTCCGATGTTTCGCATCTGCATTTTTCCGTTCGCGACACCGGCATCGGCATTCCCGTGGATCGTTTGGCCAAGCTTTTTAAATCGTTCAGCCAGGCGGACGTTTCCACCGCGCGCCATTACGGCGGCACCGGCCTCGGCCTTGCCATCAGCAAACGTTTGGTGGAATTGATGAATGGAAAAATGTGGGTGGAAAGCGTTCCGCAAAAAGGGTCCACGTTTCATTTCACCATCGGCGCGCAATCCGTTCCCGCCAACGAAGCGCGCCTCGCGACTTTGGACGGACGCCAGCCGCAATTGTCCGATCGGCGATTGTTGATCGTGGACGATAATCCAACGAACTGCCGCATTCTGACGCTGCAATCCAGCAAGTGGGGAATGATGCCGCGCGCCGCGCAAAGCGCGGAGCAGGCGCTGGAATGGCTGCGCGCCGGTGATGAATTCGATCTCGCGATTCTCGACATGCAAATGCCCGGCATGGATGGCGTCATGCTCGCGGCGGAAATCCGGAAATTGCCGCGCGCGACGATGATGCCGCTGGTTTTGCTGACTTCGATGGGCGTGCGAAAAGACGCGCCCGATCACTCCGCCTCATTTGCAAGTTGCTTGACCAAACCGATCAAGCCGGCGCAATTGCACGAAGTCTTGCTCCGCGCGATTTCAGGAAGCAAACCCGCGCCGGCCAAAGCGCCGCTCGCATCCAAGCTGGATCCCAATCTCGCGCAGCGGCTGCCAATACGCGTGCTGCTCGTGGACGACAACGCGATCAACCAGAAAGTCGCGGCGCGCCTGCTGCAACAGATGGGATACAAACCCGATCCGGCGATGAACGGCGTGGAAGCTCTTGCCGCTCTGGATCGCCAGCCGTACGATCTGATTTTCATGGACATTCAAATGCCGGAAATGGATGGCATGGAAGCCACGCGGGTTATCCGGCAACGCCAGGCGGACCAGGCGCATTTCCCAAATTACAAATCCTCGATTGTCATTGTCGCGATGACCGCGAATGCAATGGTTGGCGACCGCGAACGCTGCATCGCCGGAGGCATGGACGATTACGTTTCCAAACCGATTCGCCCGGAGGACATGCGCCGGATCATTGAGCGCTGGGCCGCGGCGGCGACCATTCCGGAAACCGCAAAAAATTCCGGACCCGCAAAGCCCTCGACGCCGCAATCCACCGGCGCGGCCCGCGCGGAGGAAATTTCCACAAACAAAAATTCCGAAGCACAACCGCCGGTGGACATGTCGCGTTTGCTGGATTTCACCAATGGCAATCCCGATGATCTGCGGGAACTCATCGCGCTTTATCTGAAACAGACCGGCGAACAGGTTGCGCAATTGAGCGCCGCAGTCGCCGCCGATTCCGCCATTGACGTGAAGCGCGTGGCGCACAGTTGCGCCGGCGCGAGCGCGACGTGCGGGATGACGCGAATCGTTCCCCTGCTCCGCGAATTGGAACGCCAGGGCGCGGAGGGAAAATTGTCCGGCGCAAAGGAACTTGAAGCGCAGGTGCGCGACGAGTTTAATCAAATCAAAATCTATCTCGAAAATTATTTGGAAAATCAGACCGCTCTGGCGGCGCAAACTTGAATGAAGAAAATTTTGCTGATTGAAGATGACCAGATTGTCGCCAATGTGTATCGCAACAAGCTCACGATCGAAGGCTTTCAGGTCGAGGTCGCGAGCGATGGCGAAGCCGGATACAACATGGTGCATTCGTTCAAACCCGACGCCGCACTCCTGGACTTGATGCTGCCAAAACTTCCGGGCGTTGATCTTCTAAAAAAAATCCGATCGGAACCGGAATTCGAAAAACTCCCGGTCATCGTTTTTACAAGCACTTACCTGAGCAGTTCCG